>JBGAFY010000039.1:0-9350 GCA_044226975.1 Rhabdochlamydiaceae bacterium | reverse complement strand
TGCTGAATCGTTTGCTACGGGATTTGGTGTTCGCCTTCTTATTCACGCTCTAACCGCTGTATGAAAATAACAGTTACAAAAAAAGATGATGGTTTAAAGCTTTTTGCTTTTTTAAGAGATCAGCTCAAAGACAAGATGTCGGTCAAAGCGATCAAACGCCTCATTGACGGTAAAGCAATTCGGATCAATGGCAAAGTAGTGTTTTTAGCTTCCATTCTTTTGAAAAAAGGAGATGTGGTTGAGATATCACCTTTGGCGGCCGATAAAACTGAAAAGGTTATTTTCCCAATCCTCTATGAAGATGAACATCTTCTCATTATTGATAAGTCTCCTGGCGTGGTCTGCTCTTTGGAAGAAATTAAAAAACACCTTCCTACGGGAAAAAAACAGGTCCTTCTCGTCCATCGCTTAGATAAAGACACTTCTGGAGTTCTTATTCTTGCCAAGAACGGCAATGTTCAAAAAAGTATGGAAGGGTTATTCAAAGAGAAAAAAATCTCCAAGCGCTATCTAGCTGTTGTGGCTGGCATCCCCAAGCTTTCCCAAGGTGTGATTGATTCAAGGTTAGGGGTCATAAAAAAATGGGAAGGGCAGACCCTTTATGGCTCAGGGAACCAATCTGAGGCAAAGCGGGCCATAACCCATTGGAAACTCCTCAAAAAAGGCCCTAAAACGGCTTTATTGCTCCTTATGCCCCTTACAGGGCGCACCCATCAATTAAGGGTGCATTTAAGCGAAATGGGACATCCTATTGTGGGAGATGCACATTATGGACCATCTATTTCTCGTAAACTTCAAGCCCTAAGGCACTTGCTTCACGCTTATCAAATTTCTTTTTTAAAACCATGGGATGGAGAAGAGCTTTTAGTCACAGCACCCCTTCCCACTGATTTTAAGGAGTTCTTGTCCGATACAAGTCTAAAGTAGTAACATGCATGTACTATGAAATCAGCGCTGATCGTCAAAACCTCGTCTATTGGGGATATTCTTCATGCTTTCGATACCCTCTCTTATCTTAAAGAAAAGCATAAGGTAGAAAGGATCGACTGGGTGGTTGAAAAGCCTTTTGCAAGGCTTGTCTCCTCACATCCTTATGTTACCAATACGATTATCGTCGACACGAAAACCTGGCGTAGAAATCCACTCTCTCAAGATTCTTTAAAGCAAATTCGCGATGTCCGCAATCTACTCCGCACTGTCTCTTATGATGCTGTCTTTGACCTTCAAGGGAACAGCAAGTCAGCACTCTTCACATTGTGGTCCAATAGCCGCTTCAAGGTAGGGTATAGTTGGAATTGCGTTCCTGAAAAGACCAATTGGTTTGTCACGTACAAAAAAATCCCAGTACCGCTCGAGGATAATGTTCGAAAACGTTACCTTTCATTGGTCCAAGGATTTTTCGGTGATCTACAAGAATTTGTACCGGCCCCTACTTCACTTAAAGTAGAACCTGTGTTCACGTTGCCCATGAAAAAAGACGGTGTGGCGATTGCAGTGTGTTTTTCTTCAAATTGGTCTAATAAACGCGTCGACGAGGATGCGCTTGTCTATCTCTGCCATAGACTTCTAGAAATCCACTCCTGTTCTTTTTATTTTATTTGGGGAAACGAAGTGGAAAAGAAAATTGCTGAGAGGCTTGCAGATAAAATACCTTCAGGGGCCCAAGCAGTGGGTGGTCTTGGTCTTCCAGAACTTCAAATGTTCTTAAGTTCTGTAGATGGAGTGATTGCCATGGACTCAGCGCCTGGTAGCTTTGACATCGACGCCAACCTTTAGTTTTTTTGGTCCTTCTAAGCTTTCTGTGTATAAGCCGTTGGGAGATAGCCATCACGGTGTGCAGGGCAATTGCCCTTACGGTGTCACCTTCACTTACCGTTAAAGTTGCGCAGTTGCGACACGGGCGCATACGCGTCCTGCCAATTTGAACAGGTTTGCTACTAGTTGAATGGACTGTAGTTCTTGAGAAAGCGCCTGTAATAAGAAATTAGAGGCGCCCCAAGCAATTATCTAGTTGTAATTGATTTCTTGTTTTGAAGAGTTCTTATAAGACATCCCTACTTTTTTCATTCTATCAATAGAGTTTTCTATAGTCGTTTTGAACACTGCGTAATTTCCATTAGGATTATGTGCTTTACCAGTATTATGGTCATCGATGGTCATCTTGGATCTCTTTGAAGGAGTTTGAGAATTCCTCTGTGATTAGGTCCATTAACATTCCACTGACATGCTTGGGTGGATTGCGGAATGCTCCGCAGCCGAGCGGCATCAGCACAATTGATTCATGTCCCTTTTGAACTGCCATGTGCAGTATAGTACGCAGTTTATTCTTTGTCTCTGTAGCTTGTGGCTCAGGGATAACAAGTTCATTGGTCTTCTGATCCATAGTGAGTTTGAGCGGTGAATTATGTTGTTCATTGAAGTTATACGCAGCCATGACAGCGACAGCCGTTTCAAATGGAGTGTCGAGGTAAGGATACCCTTCAGCTTCTTCTCCGCGGAACACAGGCACATTGGAGACATACAGACCAGCATGTTCTCCATGCTTACTTAGAGGATAGAAATCTTTCTTTTGTTTACTTTGAGTAGGATCAACTGCGAAACAGAGTCCTGATCTTCTGCACATATTCTCTTCTTGCGCGGCAGCCCCAGTTTTGTACCCACCTCCGAAATGGTCATCGCTTGCAGCATCGAGAACGATAGGATTGAGACCACGTTCAGCTAAGTCGCGTGTGACGGTTAAACAGTCCATGTTATCTAAAAAGAGGGTAGTCTGGAAATTCCCTTTACGCACGATATTGCCTCCATCATGAATCTCTAAAGAAAGAGAATCAATAGATGGTTGAAAATTAAGTGTGATCTTTTTGCCTTGAGAATTGATGTAATATCCTGCTTGAAGAGTCTGCAGGGTATCCTGCATGATCCCTATGAGATATTGTTTTCTTTGTTGTTGTCCCATGTTTTTTAGATCTGGAACTACAACTTTAGAGGGTTTTGGGGCTCCAAAAGCAATCATCTGACAATTTTCAGCTTTCATTATCAAAAGAAAGATCATTTTCTAACTGGAGGAAAAACGGTTTGAGACAAGGATATTGTTCTACATAAGCCGCAGCTAGAGCAGTATGAGACTCACGAGGTTTTTGGGTCTGTGGGCTAATAAGGAGTTGGGATCTGAACCTTGAAGTTTTCTCCGAGGAAGCTTGGAACAATAGTAGCTGCAAGAGAGTTCAATGCGTTTTTTTTTGCATTATTCTTTTGCTGCCCAGGTTGGGTTGAGCTATCAATGTTCTTCCAGTCTGAAAGTGTTTGTTCAATCAGTTTTTGGTGTTTGTCAAACAGGACAATCAGGTGGGGGATATATTCTTTAAGAGATTCTGCTTTTTTCTGGCCCAACATTGCAGCGTTCCTCAAGACCTAGAAAAGAAACTTTTCCGAAATCGATGTGAGCGATGCTTCTAAGATAATCGTCTTTACTGTCAGGAGTTGGCTTCCCGCAAGCTATCCAATGCATGCCGTAGATCTCATTCTGTATTTGCGGAGGGAGAGTGTGAAAAATTTTGATTGCATCTGCACTATTGTTTTGCTCAAAAAGCGCGATCATTTCACGGATAGAGGCCTGTGTTTTGAAAAGCTCTACAGCACATGCTTTTTGTTTTGGGGTGGAGTAGCAGCGCTTTTCTTGGTTATAGAAAGAAACTTCGCCGAAATTCAAATGCGCAATAGGGTTTTGATCGGTCGGTCTTCCTCGGACTATCCATAATGCACCGTAGATGGCACCTTTAACTTCTTTTGGTAGTTGGTTGAATTCATTGAGGGCATCTGCTTCTTTTTCGTGGCGCAAAAGATAGGAAACACGGTTTAACACAGATGAGATTGATGGGGCTGTCTGTTCAGTTTTCGAAAGACTGGTGATCGAAAAGGATTTAATTTGGCGGTTGCTAATAGAAGAAGAAACGCTTGGGTTTGCGAGATTAAGAAATTGAGCCTGATTTGAATTGTGTGGAAACAATTTCTTTTCTAAACGTTGGATTTTAGCTTTAAGATGAGCGTGTGTAGGGAGACAGCTGTTTTCAGGAAAAGAGCCTATATTGTTTTCATGAGGAAATTCCAAACGATTCGAGATCTCTTCAAATGAGCTGACTGCTCGATTGTATACTTGAGAAATCTTTGTAATTAAATCGGTAGAAATATTGAGATTATCTTCGATTTGCCATAAGGCACCATCCAGGATTTGATGAAGTTCGAGGACCTTAAAAGTAAGTTCGTTCTGATTAAAAGATTTTATTGACATAATATCTGCCTTTATTTAATTTAGCTTTTTTTGTTAATTCATTATAAATTAAAACAAGTTTTTAATAATACAATTATTAATTATTTAAAATATTATATAGATGTAATGTCTAAGGTAATCGATGCAATGTGGTAAAATTAAAATTGAAAATTGACATTTCTAAGAGTAATGAGTAAAACAGTGACAAATCTGTTATGTTTACTGATCTAGACGATCCCAAAGAGAGTCTATAAATAGGTTTTTTTCGACAACTTCAATTGCTTCACGTGTTTTTTCTACATCTTCTTTTTGCAATTTTGCTGTGAAAGATAGGATCTTCTGCATCGCATCGTAACTATTCAAAGGAACGTAGAGCATTGGGATTGCTGCTTTTTTAATCTGCTCGACTATAGATGCTTTAGGAGGATGGTCGCCTGTAAGGATCATCCCTGCCATTAAATCTTCCTCAGGATGGGTGATCTTAAGGTCCCAATGTTTTGTCAATGTAGCCAGGATAATGTCTTCCCTACCTGATGGTGTGATGATGAGCTGGTTCTTGGCAATCAGGTCGCGGTAAATGTCGACAGATGTTGCCACTAAACGGGTATGGCGGTAATGGCACCGATGCTCAGATCCAGTTAAAGCGTTGTCTAAAGAGAGGTTTCAAATCTTCATCGAAGTGACGTTGCGCATATCCGTGCAGATGGAACAGATGGCAAGTCTCACTGTTTGCAGTGCTTTTCCCATGTAGTGGAGGATGTCATCTTTTTTTTCGGGCAAGACGCGGTTTAAGATCACTCCGATCACCTTTGCACCGCGTTTTTCGCAAAGTGTCAAATTGAGCATTAAGGCATCAAAGGATGAACCTATGCCTCCCGAAGCGATCATCACTACAGGAGTGCCCAGCATGGCTGCGACCATAGCATTATCGAGCTTAAAGATGCTCCCAACGCCAACATGTCCTGTGCCTTCTAAGACCATGGCATCGTGTCTCTCTGCCAGTTCACCGTAAGAATAGGAAATTGCTTCGCGAAGTGATTCTGTCTCAATTTTACCATCGAGAAAATCTTGAGTAAAACCACGTGGGACTATGACAGGGCTCATTAAGGGATAGGGGGCTTGAATGTCAAAGTGCTCTCTGCAAAGGACGACGTCTTTATCGACAGCAATGCCTTCCTCAACCTCGACGTGTTCTTGTCCAATAGGCTTGATATAACCAATATTTGCGTACTTTTTTTTCAGCATAGAGAGCAGTCCAAGAGAGACCGTCGTCTTTCCCATGTGCTGCCCAGTTGATGCGACAAAGAGCGAGATCGGCTTTTTCAATTACACTTTTTCTCCAATAAATGGAATGAACGCTAAATGGTGGAACAATCCATACCTTAGATTATACGGTTTGCGTAAGAAATCAAGCATATACTTACTGCGTTCTTTAACAATTGCCTTCGCATTCCCTTTGATGAAGTCTGTCAGCCATTTCCATTGAGTGAAGTTTATGGAATGCGGATTGATCGCTTTTAAGTCTTCACTTTGGAGCCATTGGTACAGATCGCCTTGGGCCCTGTTTAACTGGTCGTGGAGGGCGTTGACCTGGCTATCGAGGTCGTTGACCTGCTCTCCTTTAAGAACGCGGTCTAGAAGGCTTTGCATCGCTTCTAGCGGCTGTTTTAGTTTATTTAATGCTACAGCACCGTTATGTGAAGCTGTCTTGAGATGGTCTTTAATATATCCGGAGAGGTCTTGTTTTGCTGAAATGTCGGTAAAGAAGTTCTGATGGAGGTTTTCAGCGACCTTATTAAACTGGGTGAGAAGCGTGCGGATATGATTTGCTGCAGTGTTGCGGTCTCCGCGATGGTATGCATCCCGTGAAGCATTCTTTTGGGCTTCCACGACATCTTTTAGTCCTTGGATTTGATTGCGTACGCCAGAAGAGAAATCGTTGATATGCTTCACTTGGTCTGTCATTGAGAATTCTAGCTTTTCTTTTAAGGCACGCTCAAGTGTGATCTCTAAGATTTGGTCGAGGAGCAACTCAATTTTAACTTCAGTTGCTTTGACTGCAGTAGGATCTACCTGAGTTGTGTCGCGCAACGAGGAGTTGAGCATTGTCATGAAGTTCGCAAGCTGTTTTTCCATCTGTTCGCGATTCATAATCGTCGTGTACGCTGTATTGATTAACTCGACAACGGATTTTACGACCTGAGGGACTGCGATGTCTTCAATCGAGCTTTCAATTTGGTTTTTAATTGATTTCTTTTCTATGAGCTCTTCGAGTTCTCTTGTTGTGCTGCATTTTGTCATTTTAACGACATCCAACAAGTTCTTGACCAATTCTTCGAGGTTTTTTCTCTTTCCTTCAGATTGCGGTGTATTGGACAGTGGTGATGAATTAGGGTTGTTCAATTCACTTAAGACATCCTGTAATTGGTTGGCAATCACAACGTTGATGGCGTGGGTATAGCCTCGCTTATCTTCAATTGCATTTGAAGAGATATCGATCAACTGTTCAATTTTATTGTTCGTTACTAGCCATTTTTGGAACCTGTCAACGAGGATAAACTTTAACGCTATAGAGGGGGCAAAGACGAGAATGCCTGTTATACCACTTGCGACTGAAAGCACAAAATTATAGGCGCGCTTTGGAAATGTGTCAGGATTTGCTTTGCCTTTTTCAAAGAGATGTTTGAGGAAGGCAGACAAGGATAAATCTGCCATAAATGTGCCTAGCGCTTTCTTTGCTACGCCTTGGTAGAGTCCAGAAACTGTGTGACCATGGTTATATTCCTTTTTGCTCATCTCTGCAGCAACTTCTTCATCGATCCGGCCATTCATTGGCGGCCTTTTAAGAATGTTCCTAAAAGCATTTCCGAGAGCGCCTAAATAAGAAGAAAGACGTTTTGCTGTGCTATTCTGAAGTTCTTCAAATCCAGCCACGTCTTTTTTAACAAGGACTTCACGGACGTGTTGTAAAATATTCTCGCTAAATTTGTTCACTACCCCTTGTAATTGAGAATTGAGGATAACAAACAAGAGCTTGCCTGCCCAATAGCTAAAAATGTTGATCTTCCCTTGCTTTCTCGCTAGGTCTAATTCATGGAAGAAACGCTGTTTTGCTGCGGTTTCAAAGGTTAAACCTGATGCTGGGTTTGTTGAGGCGGTGTGTGCGGCATCAATGACTTGGTTCAATAGAAGAGGGTTGTCAAGTTTTATCCCCAACAATCGCTCATAGATGAAGTGCATGGCAGTATAATTTGTGAAGTTGCGGACCATCTCATTCTTTTGTAAGTTTGTCGACGCTTCGATGGCCTCGAAGTTCACAGGGGTGTTTGGCTTGATTTCTGGCTTTGGCAATATTGAGGCAAAAGGCATGTCAGGAGGCTTCACCGCATTTCCTTGGGGCTTAAATAGCCAATCGAGAGAGAGGAAGGAGTCTAAAGCGCTCATTGAAAAAATAGAGTTATTGACTGATACAAGAGGGAATTGCTGAACAGCTGCATTTTTAAAGCTGTTCATAGCAGACGCTAAATCTCTCCAGGACCCATTTGTTTTGACATTGTTCAAATTGCCGAGAAATTGATCGAGCATAGGAAGGATTGCTGCTGGGATATTGGGTGCGGCCCCTCCTTGCGCGTTAGGATTGCGGATGCGGTCGCCTGCAAGGCTCAACATGGAATGTAGAGAGCCTGCGAGCTGTGTACAAGCAGTTTTGGCAACGGCCTCTCCAACTTTTGTAGTTGCTGTGGCTGCAAAAGATTGGACCATATTTAAAATGTAGTCCCACTTGCTGAAATGCTTGCTGAGTGGTCCTTTAATTTTTTGCGAAATAGCATCTTTTACAGGTTGAGCGATTGTGAAAGGGTTTGTATTGACGATCCCTTGCAGGTCTGTTTTGATCCCATTCCAATCCCGTATTTCATCTGCATCCCATTGATTTTTTTGGATGTGCTGCACAGGGGGTGCATTTAAAATTTGGTCGATCTCGCCAATCAAAGCGGCACAGTCAGCATGCTGGGGATTTTGTCCTTCGATCAAAGAAAATAGGCGCGTTTTGATGCTGTCCAAAGGGTTTTGCGCGTTTGGAGGAACAGTTTGAGGGGCAGGCTGGTTGGGGTTTGCTGGTGCAAGTCCTGGGATCAATGTAGAGATGCGATTGAATGCTGCTGAGAGCGCTTGAACGCTTTGATTAAAAGTTTCAACCGTGGACTGAATTCTTTCAACAGTGCTGGGATGTTGGACGGGGGCGTCATTGACTTGTTTGGCAAAGTCGAACATCGGTTTGATTTTGTCAGCAGCATCTTTGACAGCTGAGAGAATAGAGTTGACCTCTTGCAGAATGTTAGGGGTTTGAACCTGTGGGCCGTTTAGAGGATTCTGATTATTCTGATTAATTTGTGGGTTCGGCTGCGTTTGTCCCTGAAACAGACTTTGTAAAGAGCCAGCAATTTCGCCGACTTTTTTTAACACTTGATCAGCTGTATCCCATCCGAGAGCAGGAATGGTTAGGGGAAGTGCTGGGCTAATGGGTAGGGGAGGTTCTGGGGTATTTGTAGGAACCGTGACTGTTGGAACGGCGGTCGGACTTGGAGCAATCTGAGGTACTACTCGAGTGTTGCTATTGAATTTTTGGTATGTTTGGTCTGCTTTTTGCGCCCATTCCTTCAAGAAAATGATGGCGTTTTGCAACTGGAGCATTTTGATGCGAGCAGCTTCTGCATAACCTGGAGATTGAATTACTGGAAGAGGATCAGGAAGTAATCCACTGTTATTATTACCTAGGTAAGAAACTGCATTATTTAAGCGTGTAATGCTGTTTTGAACGAGATCTAAAGCACTAACAAATGTTGTAATTGTCGGAGAAGACAGAGGAGGTAAAGTGGACGAGGAAGTTGGATATAATGGCAATGAGACAGTACTGCTTACAGATGCTACGGTTGGTGGCTTATTGGGTTTGGGTGGGTCAATTTCCTCTTTGGATGAAGAATGAGAGGGATTAATTTCATCGATTTTTTTAGGGTCAGCTAAAAACTGGGCAAGATCTTTAAAGGCATTGCTGAGGTCAAGTTTATCGGCTGGGCTTTTGCTT
>JBGAFY010000038.1:0-10165 GCA_044226975.1 Rhabdochlamydiaceae bacterium | reverse complement strand
ACAATACAGAATATCTCTTACTTCAAACACAACGTTACATTTAGTAAAATTATGTCTATACCTTCGATAGATCAGAGCACAAAGACTCCCATGACGTCTAATCTTAAACAAAAAGAGATTGAATGTAGCTGCAACATTTTCGAAGACCATGAAACTGTGGTAGTAACGCCTCCTGGAGGTTTTGAAGATATTTTCTCAAGTGAAAAAGCTGAACTAAGGGGCGAGATCAAAAATTATAGGATTTTGTATCGAAAGTCACAAACTAAAGCTAACCAAGTGGAGTATAAAATAGATGATTTTGGATCTAAACATATAGTAAGTAAAAATGGGCACACCATTTTAACAATGGACGAGATGTTCAAAGAGTTTTTACCTTCTCCACTACAAGCTAAAGAAATAAATCGATTTCTCACAGAAGAATTGGATTGCATTCCTCAACCAGTTATCGAATTTCACAAATATATTAATTCACGAGCAAAACGCTATTATAACGTAATGAGCCATATGCAAATTTCGGAAATCCCTAATTCTGAAATACAACAAGCCCCCGGATTCCCGATTGATGTAAACTTAATTGTTGCTCAACTAGGGAATAAGCATTGGCAAAAAACAGTTGAGCCTTTGCCAGCTATTGGAAAGTTGAAAATAGAAATTAGTTTGACCGACCCAGATTTGGCTGATAATTTTGACCATCCTTATACCAAAATCAACACTAAAATCTTAAACATGCTGGCTAACTCAGCTAAAAATCCTTTTCTGGGCAAGAAATACTTCTATTATGAAATCAGCGACCCTCTATGTATAAAGGATTTTAGAGCTCAGGCAGTGTGCGGTGTCTATCTTAAAAACGAATGGGTTATTGGAATTGGATCTACATGTCTCAAACATTCAATGACCTTTATTCCTACAAGATCGGACAACTCGAGCGGTTTTCTTCTTCTTCATTTAGACCGTCTCGGAACCAATAAAAAAGAACTGACATTCTGGGAAAAAGGGCCCTGCTATGTATTTGAAATGCAAACCCTCTCAAAACGCGCTGAATTTCATATGTCCACTTTTGGCTATAAACACAAAATTCCTCCTCAAACAACATACAAGATCACTGCAACGTATTATTTGCCTTGGGACTCTCAAAACCCAATGGGGCGTAATTCCTTAAATTTCGCATTTGAATACGACGAAAGTTCCGATAATGTCATTTTCTTCCGACAATGGAATGACGATCGAATGGAGTCTGGCGTGGGGATGCTTTATGGGGAGGAATTAGAAAGGTTTAAAATTGAGATTCTCTCACTCTTTGCATCTTCTAAAAAAGAATGGTCTGAAGATGTTAAGAAAAATGAACTTAAATTCTCTCAATTCCTTGTCCCTTTGCCATCTACATGTCTTGATTATTTCCGATTTCGCATGGACTTTGCAGCTGAAGTAAGAAAGAGAGAGAAAGAAGACCCTGGCTCTTGTACTTCATTAATACAAACACTCGCAGAATATGAAGAAATTCCTTTTGTCCCAGAAAAGGCCATGGCGATTGCAGAAGAGATCACACTTAACGCTATTAAAGATTTTAATGAAGCTAAAAGCCATGAAAATACATTGGGACTAGATGATCCAACGACATCTAATACAATGAGCGCTTTTTTAGAAAACAAGAATAACAATGAATTGAAAAAATTAGAAAAACTGGAAAAAAAGAAAAAGTTCCTCGCCAAAGAAACCGAACGCAAATTCCAAGAAGCCAAACAAAAAAAACAGTCAGAACTGTCTACACCTTCAAGCGAAGCATCTACGCAAGCTACATTGAGAAGGAAAGAACGAGAACAGCTCGATGAAGTACTCCAAAAAAATAAAGTCATGAAAGATAAGTCGTTTAGACGAGTAGCCCAGGCTTTGATTGCAACAATGACTCAAGCTAATACTAATAACAACAACTCAAAAGCTGAAGTCACGCAAACTGATAAAGGATCGCACCAGAATTTGCATATCAAAACAGCTGACCAGCAAGGCAAGGTTCATTCCACAGGCGTTACACTGGTGTCTGCGCATAAAAGAACAGTACAACGATCATCCTATCTTAAGGACATCTTCAACAAAGTGAAAGAGGTTAAAAAGACCTTCTTAAAGAAATTGCTTTGACTTTTTCTCAAACCAAGCTTCAGTCAATTTTCGGGTTCTTTTGAGCCGATTTTCATTTTATATCCCTGGAATATGAGGTGGGCCTATGACACCTGCGATTTAAAATGAAAATCGGCCAACCCCTGGCTTGAGAACGGACTAACATTATCTGCTATCCTGAGTAGATGAACTTCTATTTAAGATTGAGTAGGTATTCAAAGTTATATTTCCCATTGTCGCTATGTAGCAAGTCGCAATTGTCAATCATAACAACGCTAAGCAGCAGAAATGCTCCCTTATTTGACTCACCTAAAATTCAGAGCGCGCAAGAATAGAAAATTATTCTCCAATTACCTTTTGATATTTTTTATATAGTTTAGGAGAGTTGGTTGTGAGAATTCCATTTTTAAGACTATTGTTCTTACCCATTACTACTTGCTTTGGTCTAATCATAGTGCGATATAACTCTTTTAAAGTAGGATTTTCGGAATTGTATTGTTGAACCCACTCTCTACCTTTTCGAGCTTTTTTAATATATTTGCTATAGTGGCTATACACGTCCCTTAAAGCTTCAACAACATCTTCGACTTCACAATCAAATTGCATGCCACATTGTTCATTAAATAGTGTCTTATAACCAGGATTAGCAGCTCCTTTCTTATTGCTTTTCACTGCACTCAAAAGACCAGATTCACAAATTGTTTTAGAAGCGGTGTTATCAGTGATAATAACGGGAATACCCAAAGCGAGAGATTCTCTTGGTATAAATGAAAACCCCTCTCCTCTCGATAGATTGATATAACAATCGTAAGAAAAAAGGCGATCCATATACTGAGCTAAAACAAGTTGTCCATCTTCAACAATCACATTTTTTAAACCAAACTCTTCAACTTTGCGATCAATAATCGCCCACACATCCGCATTAATATGGCCTGCACGCATCACTAGCTGAATATTAGGGTTATTTCCAAAAGCCTTAGCAAACGCCTCCACTAATATCCCTGGATTTTTATTTGCAGACGAATCACCAAAGACGAATGGGGTGGATGGTTTTTTTGGATGTGTTGGATGGTTGTTGTAAGAATCTAACATCATCGGAATGGGTATAACAAAAATAGGAATGCTAACACCACAATTTTCATAAATTTCCACAAGATATTTATCTGGTACAATGATTGCATCGAATTCTTCGTTTAAAGTTTTCACCCACATATCAGGAATTTTTGTTGTTTCAAACATAGTATAAGCAAGCTTAACAATGCATTCTTTAGGTATATCGTTAAAAGGCTGCCTTGCTTTATCTATTATAATATCAGTTAATAAAGCTACCTTACCAGGAGATGTGTCGGGATTATTTAAGACATTTTCAACCCTATTAGGAATTGCATATTTGAATCCTTTTTTATGCAGACTTGTAGGAACAAAATTTACTGATATATCATCATCTAGGGTTTCTAGAATCGTGATAGGAAGCTTACCCAACCCACCTTCTGGTTCAAGAAATCCTACAATGGAAAGATCACAATTAGGGTGTAAAGGTAAAACATAAGAAAAACAAATGCATAGTAAAATCGTTCTAAAAGATTTCAATTTCACAAAACAAATATGCATTGCTTGTTTAATTTGTGATGTCATGTAGTTTCTACCTTTAATTTAATCGAAGAAAATCCTCACGAATAACCAGTCTACTTAGTAAGCCTTTCAATTCTTGCAATATGACGTCTAAATGCGTCATATAAAAGATTAAAAGAAATTTCTCAAATACGTTCTGAAATAGCCGCAAGCTCAAATTATGAGCGAACGAGTATAACCTGATAGCCTGAATAGATAATTTTCCAATCTAGGCTGAGCAAGTATTCAATAATATACTTTCCCTTACCGCCATGAGGTAAATCGCAATCATCAATCATTACGACGCAATTCTCAGCAAGATGAGGGTAAGCCGCAATAATTTCTTTTTTATGATGGAGCTGCGAAGGAAGAGGATTGGCAAAATCAAAGTCATAACTATCTAGATATAAAAAATCGATTGTGGCAGGAAAATTCTCAAGAAATTCAACGGAGTCACCACATGTAGGTTGCACATGCGCACCAAATGATCTTGTTGCTGTGATAGCAGCAGAAATCGCTTTTGGGTCTATGTCTACAGAATGCAAGATAGCATTGTTCTGTTTTGCCCAATCTCCGAAAATTACAGTCGAGCAACCATCTCCTCTACAATTTCTATCACCTAAACGAGCTGTTCCAGTTTCAACTAATACTTTTGCATTTCTTTGCTTGAGCATTTCTAAAACTAATAGAAAAGACTGATATCTTTTGTTGTCATCTAGCGTTAGCCTTTGAGAAAGAAAACAAGATAGACAATCTTTATAGAATGCGACAAATGAAGAATTTCAGATGAAATCGGTAAAAATAAAAAAAGACAATTTTAATAAGGAAATCCAATCATATTTTTCTCCAAAAGAAATATTTGAATAACGAAAACTATCTCAAGGATTGATTCAATTCAACAAACTTCTCTAATACTTTTTTTACAGAAATCCAGTTTTGCCACATCTCATCTCTTAAGCGTAACATTTTAATATTCGGGATCCAGTTAGGAGGCGTTATAACTTTTCCTGGAGACCTTGGACGCCGTTGCGCTCATATTACTACGGCAAATAGTCACTGTTGGGAGGCCCAAACAAGACGCAAGATGTCCAAGACCAGAATCATTTCCAATCATCCAACCCGATTCTACAATATACCCAGCAAGAGCATCTAAAGTATCAAAAACAAGACATTTTCTAGCATTGGATATTCTAATACTTCTTCTTTTGACATTACAAAAACAGGCTCGAAACCTAAGTGAGATAATCGATCTGATAGCTTTAGATATTTCTCAATGGTCCAGTTTTTTCCAGAACGAGAGCTTGTTGCATGAAGCACTATACGGTTCGGATGGCGCTTGTGACGGTATGGTTGTGAATTACGATCCCATTTTGAACGTGTCGTCAATGGGAGGTTTAATACCTTTGAAGAAAAGCAGTGCAGATTTTCGCAAAAGGTTTTCGTTCCATCAAATCGCCCTTGCTCCCAATAGAGATAGTCTTTATTCGGGGTGGCAATCGGATTGAGAATCGTTGTCTTCTCGGAGAATTTTTCCTGAGAAATCTTTTAATACTTGCTGCATCAACGGAGTTTTTTCATAAAAAATAAAAATTCGATCAAAAGAACCCAAAACTTTTTCTGCTTTGATTCTTCTGGCAGAGGGGACAATGGAAGACAAGGAAACCAATTTTGCATGCCATAAAGAAATGGATGGAACGTCTCTACAGAACTTCCGTAGAGAGAAAGATTATGGGACAGGATTAAAGATATTAAACCATCGCCCAAATATTACAGAAAAACACTGCATTTCGTAATAACTTTTTATCCATCAAGATTTGCAATTAATTATAAAATAGTTAATAGATATAAATAAAGAGACTAATATGAAACATTTGACAACACCAAATAATCAAATAAACCAATCGCAGGTGCTATCTCCCTACGCTCTGCAGTCTCTTTCTGTCCTAGCAATGCAACAAGAAGAGTTTGAAACGTGGGTTGGCAACAAATCGAGAATAACCCCCTTTTGCTCTCTCTGAAGAGGGTACAACTGCTCCGATTTCCAGAGAAGAAGAAAGAGCAGCTGCTCATGGACATATATGGGAAGACCTCATCCGTGCCCAAAAATCTCTTTATGCACACCTCATAGATCAAGTCCTTTTCACTTTTTCCGAACAGTCCCAGATCGACTTTGCAACTTGGGTGATCGGCTCTCTTGACCAGCGTGGCCTTCTCGATTCAGACTTAGAAGAATATCCTGGATTTTTACCTTTTGCAGAAAAACTAAGTGTTTTTTTGAAACGCAATCCACCATATGGATCCAATAGGAATAGGTGCTACAAATGTTCAAGAAACCTCCTCATCCAATTAGAGACAAACGGCAAAAAAAACAATTTTGCCTATCGCTTGCTGACTGAGAATTACGATGCCCTTTTAAGAAAGGATTGGGAATTTCTTGTCCAAAACAACCTGCACTTCAAAGATATGCTCCTCGATATGTTGTAGCGCGACATCACATTTTTTAAAATCCTTATCCCGGATATGCTTTTTCTCATGAATATGCATTTCTACATGCATTTCGATCTTGTCATAATGGAGCAAGAGGGTCGATGGACCGTGGATATATAGAAAAGGAATATATGCTCTGTCGTCCTAAACGAAATTGATAATCTCAGCTGCAAGGACAAGATCATACCTGGCATCATAAATATTCTATCCAGGCCAAGAATGTCATCAGGGCCAGAGAAGGAAGGGTGAATACATTAAAGCGCATTGGAGAGCTCCTATTAAGAACTCAATATTCTTTTCTCTCTGGAGAAGAGCCTTTCCCTGCGCTTTTATCCATTGAAACTGCTGCAGAAGACCTTGGCTTGCACCGTTCGACAATTTCACGGGCAGTGAATCTAAAAATGGTTAGTTGTCCTAGGGGAACATATCCTTTAAAGTTTTTTTTCCAACCTTCAATGCAGAAATCTGCTCAAGCAACTCTTTTACAACTTATTGCCTCAGAAGATAAGAGTCACCCATTGAGCGACGATGAAATCATGACTCAATTGCAAGGAAAAGGGATTCGATGCGCTCGTAGAACTGTTGCTAAGTATAGACAGAAGCTCAATATCCAGCCTCGAGCTCGTAGACGAGCATCCGCTAGCTCTCGGACAGCAATGCATTAGTCATTGCAAAGAAAAATAACAGGATAGATAGTAAAATTCTT
Organism: Rhabdochlamydiaceae bacterium; assembly: GCA_044226975.1. Lineage (GTDB taxonomy): Bacteria > Chlamydiota > Chlamydiia > Chlamydiales > Rhabdochlamydiaceae > JBGAFT01. The sequence goes on along the minus strand of JBGAFY010000038.1, from coordinate 3,249 downwards.
AATTTTCCTACATATCCTGTTATTTTTCATGATAAATGCAAATACGACTGAATGAGAATCTTCCAGCGATAGGAACCTTCGCCCAGCTGGATCACTTTTTCTTTGCACTCATTTGCAGATAGCTTTGCAAAAAGTTCGATTTCTTCATCTGCTAGACGGATTAGAAAGGCCATGGGACAGACCTCTTTATTCAGCAAGGGAGCCAGATTTTTGCTTGCAAGTCTCAGGATATGCCTATCCAATACCGTCATAAGAAAAAGCCATAACAACACTCCAAAAGTCAACACTTGTAGAGTGAATCCAAGAAAGCTCCAATTTGCAAGGACACCAATTAGAGATCCAATTGTAGAAGAGATACAGCAGAACAATAAAAAGCGGGCTTTTTTCTCCGATGTAAAAATGGGGCCTAGCGCTCTTCTCAATTTCCAAGCAGAGCTGCTATATGCGAAGATCTCCTCAAACCGCGACTCTGGAAAATTTGACCGAACAGCATGTATAGATTCGTGAGCCAAAACCTCTTGCAATGAATACATTGAAAAGAAGCTGTTTTTTCGCAAGGTTGGTTTCAGTTGGATCGCAGGGAGTTTAGATGCTCCCTCTTCGAAGATCCAGGCACATCCTCCCATCCAAAAAGGCAGACCTTCGCCAGAATAGACCGCATAAATCCACCGAGGCGCAATATCAAACTTATGCAGCAAAATAGATTCGGATTGCTTCCAATCGTGTTCATTAAGTGCAAGTCCAGGTATTAGTGACTGCTCGCAGTTCAATGAGCACTCTACTCGCTTACGATACTCTTCTTCAGGTTCTGTAGGACTTGGGAACAACCCTATTCGATTCAACTCAGAGTAATCCACGCTTTCTCCACATAAAAAAAACAAGGAGCAGGGAAGATGGGAGAAGGATCCAGATCTTCTTCTCAACGCTCTTCAATTGTGACTTGGCGAGGAAATGCTGTCGAAAGTTCTGCTGCAAATGCTGATAAGTGTCATCGGGAAGGGATGTGTTTCCCCGCATCCATGAAATATCCCAAGAATGGCTGCCAAAAATGTAATTCTTTTTTTTTAGAGCACGTATTTTACTTGGCGTGAAGATTTCTTCAGCGAATAAGAACGATGAGGGCAAAGGAAGATCTATCATTCCAGTATGCCCGATTTGTTTGATCACGGCTTCTCCAAAACTTCTAAAGGTGCGGTTCACGACCCTTAGGAAGGGTCTGTCAGCGTATTCTTTTTCAACTCTGTCCCAACATTCAGCAACATTTTCAAGAGCTGCCTTCATTATCGGATGCCCTTGTCTTGAACCGATTAGACAGATAGCTGGCACAATGCTGGAATCAAATCCAACATCGCGATGTGGTTTTTCAAGCACTGTAATAAAATCGACATTATCGTGGAGGCTTTGAAAGGAGTGATAACAGAAAACATCATGATCGACATAGATCCCACCTTGAGTGTAAAGGATCTCATAACGCAGAAGGTCTGATTTTTCCCCAAAATTATCCGTCTTATTTACCAAGTCACCTACTAAAGGAAAATTGTCCTTCTCTATCAATACTTGCTCTATTCCATGCACAGATAAGTCTCGTTGCCGATCTGTCCACAGTTTGATCGTCCAGCCCGGGTGCCAGGCTTTCCAACTTTCTAAGTTCTTTATTGAAGCATCAGGAAAATCCCTAGGTCCCACCCAAATAAAGTGAATAACATGAGGAATATGTATCTCGGAAGAACTGTTCGGTTTTGCGCGAGGAAAGTTCTTGATATAGAGATATTTATAACACTTGATCCTTCTCTTATCTTCATCTGTACTTACAAATGACCAGTGAGGGCTATCTCTCCCCATCAACACTTCAAATGTGGTCTGATGTTTAAAAATAAAATAACTTGCTGCAGCACATAGGAGAATAGCCGCGATCAAGAAGCGCTTCATGCGTTTTTTTTCCGTCTAAAGAAAAAAAAGGCAAAGGCAACTGCGGTAAAGAAAGCATTGATAAACAAAAGTCTTTCGAGAAAATTGATTTTTTTATTGAGCTTGCGCCTTTGCGTCTTTAATTTAGAGACTAACAAGTCCTCAGAGCTTTTTTCAGGCATTGCATCGACCCAAGTAGCGGCAAATCGGTGCGATGCTAAAACTCTACCTTGAGAGATAAGCTGTGTGATCTCTTGAGGTGAAAAAATACGATCGGGGAAGAAGAAAGAAGCTGGAAGCACAATATCTCTCCCCTCTCCAGTATTTAATCGTTGCCTTACCGCATCTGCAAAACTCATAAAGGTTCTATTTAATACTCTTGCAAATGAACTTTTAGGGTCCAAGCCAGGATAGCGGCGACCTATCGTTTCCCAGCGAGATTGCACTTCTTCCATTGCTTTAGCAAGGATTGTATGTCCAGGCGCTGTCCCAATCACAGCGTTGCATGGAAACACGCGGGTTGTGAAGCCTGGATTGCGATGAGGAGGCTCTAGACCAACAAAAAAATCAAAACAACGAGTCAATTTGTCAAAACTCGAATAACATCGCACGTCATGGTCAACATAAATGCCCCCTTCAGATGAAAGAATGATGTATCGTGCTAAGTCTGACCGTTCTCCGAAATTGCTCGTTTTATTGATGAAAGTATACAGAGGTGAAGATACTAGCTCGTGTACTGATCTCCTTACCATGCCTTCAACTGGCAAAGGCCTTTCTTGATTGTCTGTCCAAAAGTTAAAACTCCAATCTGGATGAAGCGCAATCCAACTCTGTACTAATTCTACAGATTCTGCAGGAAATGGCTTTGGACCAAGCCAAATCCAATGAAGAACTGAAGGAATACGCGCTATTGATTTGTCACCTTTATCTAGATAAGTGATCTGACGATTATAGTTCTCTTTATAAAATTGTAAGTCGTAAAGATCTGTGTCAGAAAGCTTACGCCAAAAGTTTGAGTTTTTTCCTTCTAATATTTCAAAATCGGCATTGACTGTAACATTGCCAAACACGTAGTTTGTCAAAAAAAATACAAACAAGAAATATTTAAAAAAAATATACATCTAACTTCTCTTATTGTTTTATTATAATAATACCTACTGAAGTGGTCACAAAGTTTGATAGACCAAGCTTGATATGGCTATGCGAACTATATGGAGGGTAGTCGACATACTTATCCAATTCTCCAGATCCAGAATCAAAATTAAAAGGATAAACAAAGCATCCCATTTTTTCTAATTCAGCTTTTAATTTTAACATATCTTTCTTACGGAATATGACTGT
>JBGAFY010000037.1:0-10993 GCA_044226975.1 Rhabdochlamydiaceae bacterium | reverse complement strand
CACTTTGAAGACGTGATTATTTTGTAGGGATCTCGTGTCTATTCTTAATAAATGGTTCGATTTACGCCGCCAGCATACGACGGTGCGGCAAGAAGTTTTTGCAGGCTTTACGACATTTTCTACAATGGCGTATATCATCGTCGTCAATCCTTTAATTCTCGCTAAAGCGGGAATGAATTTCTCTTCAGTTATGCTTGCGACACTTCTCATTGCAGCGGTTTCTACATTTTTAATGGGAGTGGTGGGACGTTATCCTATAGCTGTTGCTCCTGGTATGGGGATGAATGCCTACTTCACTTATTCAGTAGTCATTGGGATGGGAATTCCATGGCAGACAGCGTTGGGAGTTGTGTTTGTTACAAGCATTATCTTGCTGCTGTTGTGGATCACCAAGCTAAGGCAAAGAATTATACGCGCGATTCCACTGGGGCTAAAAATAGCAACGACGGCTGGGGTGGGAATGTTCCTTGTCGTAATTGCGCTTAACAATGCCAAAATGATCGTATCCAATCCTAATACTTTGATTACTGTAGGGAATTTGCTGACCCCGGAAGCTGCATTTACAATTTTTGGGATCATTGTCATAACGGCCCTAATGGCCAGAGGTGTAAATTCTGCGATGTTAATTGGCATCCTGGTCAACTGGCTTGTCGGTCTCATCTTAGGGTATGTACAGTGGGAAGGGGTCATTGATTGGCCGAGCTTTAGCACTGCGACTTTTGGCGCACTTGATATCCAAGGAGCTCTTGCAAAAGATCTGTGGATGGTCGTTTTTGCGTTTGTCTTTATATGTCTTTTTGATAGTTCTGGCTCGTTGATGGGCCTTGCTTATCAAGGAGGATATCTCGATAAACAAGGTAAATTGCCCAGAATGCAAAGGGCGTTGCTACCTGATGTGGTGGGGACATTTGGAGGAGCTTTTTGTGGATCTTCGCCAGCTGTTGTCTTTGTTGAGTCCGCCTCAGGAATTGCGGCAGGAGGGCGTACAGGACTTGTCGCAGTCACCGTTGCTGGAATGTTTCTGATCTCTTTATTTTTTGAGCCTCTGGCTGCTTCAATCCCAACTTTTGCGATCACTCCCGTTCTCTTTATTGTCGGAGCGATGATGATCAAGTCGTTAAAAGATTTAACGTTTGATGATCCCTCTGATTGGATTCCTGCTTTGGCGGTTTTTGTCGGCATCCCTTTATCTTATAGCATTGGTATTGGAATAGGGTTTGGCCTTGTCTTATATCCTCTGTGCAAGCTGATTGCTGGCAAGGTGAAAGAGGTCAATATTATCATTTGGATCATAGCTGCTCTTTTTTTCTTTAAATTTGTGATTGCTTGATCTAAAATTGCAAGCGATGAAACACATTTTATATTTTCTATTTATTGTATTTGTTTTGCAGCATCCTTTAACAGCTTTTGCACCTAAGCAAAAGCCCTCCGTGCTCGTTGTAGGGCATGGGTTTATGGGTGCAAATCACGTCAAAACTCTTGAGCTTTTACAACAAGAAAATAAAGTGGCAATTGCAGGTGTTGTTGATACCGATGCTTCACGTTTAAAAGGTATCCCATATCCCTGCTTTCAAGATGTCCAATCAGCATTTTCTCAACTCCACCCTGACATTGTTGTGGTTGTGTCGAACACGCAAACACATTACGACGTGATCCGACAAATTTTAGATCTTAGCGACAGTGATTGCCTTCCAGCACTTTTCGTAGAAAAACCTCTCGTAGAGACAGCGAAGCAAGCGCAGGAGATGGCGCTAGTTTTGAAAGAAAAAAATTACGGCAAAGAAATACCCATCACATGTGGATACTTGTTTCGGAATACTCCAATCATCAACCAGTCAATAGACTATATAAAACAGAATCAATTGAAGCTTGAAAAAGTCACTGTTCAGTGGCAAAAACAACGAGCGCCAACACGTCCTTCTGCTGGAGTTCATATTGATGAAGCTACGCATCCGGTCGATCTTGTGCTTAACAGGATATTTCCTGCTTTAGGAATAGCAAGCCAGCCTTTATCGATAACGTGCTTTAAGCGTGTATATGATATTTCCATCGTAGATGAGAAACAGCAAAAGTTACTGTATGTTAACGAGCCTGAAAAGCTCATTCCTCTTGCGCTTGTCGAATACGAAATACAAACTCCAACGATATCCATCCAATCGTTTAGTTCTTTTGCAACAGCGCCTCAAGTGCGAGAGATTACATTGCATTGTTCAGGAAACACTTCTCTTAAACTGGTATATGACAAAGAACAAACAGACTTTTTGGAAATCATCTCTCCAAATCAAAAAAAGATCATGCTTGAGGTGAAAAACCCAAACAAATTGCTAGAGGAATGGAGAGCTTTTCTCGATTACTATCATTCAGGAGTGCGTACATCTGATTTAGCATCTATCCAAGACATGGTCACAGACATAGAAATTACAGAATCATTAGGTACGCTTCCTCTTAGATAGGTCTTAGTACAGCCCTTCCAGAGATTTTTTCGAAAATGAAATAATTTCGTTCACACGTCCTTGTGAAATTTTTTGAAACCAATTTGGATCGCCGAGCAAAGCTCTCCCCACCGCGACTAAATCATATTCATTTTTTTCAAGAGCCGTAGATAATATTTGCATTTGGGCAAGGGTAGGGTGTGGAATAGATGTTCCTTCCATTGTTGTAATAAAATCTGCATCTAATCCAACAGAGCCTACTGTGATCGTGGGCTTCCCGGTAATTTTTTTTGTCCATCCTGCGAGATTTAAAGGCGATCCTGGAAATTCCGGCTCCCAAAAACGGCGCGTGCTGGCGTGAAAGATATCGACTCCCGCATTCGACAATGGGATCAGCAACGACTCTAATTCTTCTGGAGAATACGCGAGCTTGGCGTCATAGTTGCCCAATTTCACTGAGAATAACGAAAATCGATAGGGAATTTTTTGCCGACCGCATTGCGTACAGCTTGGACCAATTCCACAGCAAAACGGGTCCTCTCCGCTAAAGTTTCCCTCCATATTGGTCGGTGCGTTTATTGGTATGGTCCCAAAAAAATTGATCGATCAAATATCCATGAGCCCCATGGATCTCAACCCCATCAAATCCGAGCATCTTTGCGTCGCGGGCAGCATGAGCAAATGCTTCAATGACTTCTTTTATATCTTGTACACTCATCTCATGAGGAACTTCAGCATTTTCCACATAAGGATGAGCGATGGCTGATGGAGCATAGCCTGGCACTTTTCCTTCGTGTATGCATTCTCCTTTAGGATTATCAACACCAGAAGTATGACAATGATGTATTTGCCGTACGCTGCCGACGTGCCAAAGTTGAGGAAAAATTTTCCCTCCTTCTTTATGTACTGCATCCACAACATGCCGCCATCCGTCGAGCGATTCTTTCCCATAAAAATTAGGAACGTCGGGATATCCATGAGCCGCCTTATGATTGACGACCGTGCCTTCGGTAATGATGAGCCCGACATCTCCTGCTGCCCGTCTTTGATAATATTCAGCGACATCGGGGCCGGGGATATGGTGTTTGGATTTGCTGCGGGTCATTGGTGCCATGACCACACGATTTAGAAGTTCCAAATTATGCAACCGAAATGGAGTTTTAAGAGAATTCATTTTTTTACAGCCTCCATAGCTCGCCTATAATTTAACAATTCGATGGTATGGACATTCAGTTCTTCTTCTCATTATAGCATGTATATAAGCATTATGATGCGTTCAATATTCTTAAAAGAGCATGATTGATATAGTATTGCTCCCTGAGCGATTTTGATGCTTTTTAGTATTTTTATATTTTTTCCAATTCTTGTAGATATCGCGATGCAGTTTGTCTTCGTGCGATTCCAGCTTCTTCAAGAAATCGAATTTTGCGAAAATAAGGCTGGCTAAAAATAATCTCCATTAGATCTTTAGAATAGATCTTTGGAGTTTTAGCTTGAACAAAAAGTGTTGTTTTTTGCATCAATTCAATAATTTTAAGTATGCAATTTTTTGTTTGGAGAGCAGTTTGTGTTATCCCTTTCAACATAAATCTGATCCATGATTCCCATTCATTTTTTTCAGTAACATTTCTTAAACCTAAATAGTAATCTTTTTTATTTTCAATTATATATCTAGAAAGATAAAGAATAGGAATTGTTAGTAAGTTTTCATGAATAAGATACAAGATGTTCAAAATTCTTCCAACACGACCATTGCCGTCAGAAAATGGGTGAATTGCTTCAAATTGATAGTGAATTATTGCCATTTTTATAAGCGGATCGTAATCTTGGTTTGCATACAAAAAATGTTCTAAATTAGAAAGTTTTTTGCGAATGACTGCTTCTCCTTCAGGTGGCGTATAAATAACATTGCCATTGAGTGGATTTGTTAATTTAGTTCCGGGAAGCTTCCTTATCCCTTCTGTATTGTTCACGATTATTTGCGCTAATTCTTCAATTAGAGGTGTTGTAAGTAGACGTTTTTTCCGTAATTGATTTGTAGCTATGCCAAAGAGCATTTTTATAAAAAATGACCTCTTTTTGTTTGAGAGTCTATCTTTGGATTGGTATCTGCGAAAGCTAAATACAATTGGTCATTAGTTGTTACAATATTTTCTATTTCTGAAGAATTTTTAGCCTCTTGTAATCCGATGGACTGAATAAGTAATGTTTGATTAGGAAGTTGTTGTGCGGCACCTTTAATTCGGCCAAAGATCTACTTGCATCGATAACTTCTTTTAGGATGGCTTTGGTTTCTAATTCTTGCTTAGTAGGTGGTAAAAGAGGTAGGCCGTTGTAAGGCACTAACGGGTCAAAGCGCATAGATTTTTCTCAATATTTACTGACGTGTCGATTATTTCGACATATGCCTGAATTATGTCGATTTTTCCATAAAAAATCGACATATGTTTGCTTTTATGTATTTAATTTATTAACAATTAAAGACTTAAAAAATAGCGAGGCCATCTATTTTTCAGAATGCCATGAGCGGATAGCGGCGACATCGCGCTTATTGATCCCTTTCACAGAAGCGAGTTCTTCATCACTGGCTGCGCGGACACGCTTCAAGCTGCCAAAATGTTGGAGCAGACGTTTGCTCTTAATAGGGCCGATACCAGGAATGCTCAAAGCTTGGGTGGTCAATATTCTGGTTTTGCGGCGTTTGCGGTGGTAGCCAATAGCCTTATCATGCGTCGCATCCCGTATCCGCTGCAGTAGCAGGATCAAAGGGGAATGGATAGGGAGTTGGACTGGATCGCTCTGGTGGGGAATGAATACTCTTTCTTTTGTCATCCCTTTATCATGCCGCCCTTCTTCTTTCGCAATCGAAATGACATCTACTGAAGCGATATCCAGTTCTTTGAAGACGTTTAACGCAACGTTGAGCTGTCCCTTGCCGCCGTCGACGATGATAAGATCAGGAAGGTCGTTTTCATCTTTTGCTCGCATTAACCTTCTTGTGAGGACTTGGTGCAATGCGCCGTAATCATCTCCTTTAAGGATGTCGCGGATTTTATAGACACGGCTGCGGTTACGGTCGAGCTTTCCATCTGTAAAGGCTGTCATGGCAGCGACAAGATCGGAACCAGAGAGGTTAGATGTGTCGAAACATTCGATCCTTTCTGGGTAGCGGTTGAGATGAAGGGTCTCTTGCAGATCGAGCAGCATTTTTTCTTGAAGTTCGGACTCATCTTTTTCTTGTTTGAATGCAGCGATGGCATTTTTTTCTGCGAGGGAGGTAAGCGTGCGCTTTTCCCCTTTTTGAGGATGGAGGATATGGATTTTCTTTTGCGAGCCTTCGGACAAAATTTCTTCTAATACTGCACTTTCTTTAAGTGCGCAAGGAACAAGGATTTCAGTGGGTAGAGGATGTTTGCCTTTGTAGTGTTGTAAAAGAAACGAGGAGATCAGTTCATCATCATCTTCAAGGATGTTTGAAAAACTATAGTGCTCGGAGCCCACAAGGTTGCCGTCGCGAAAGAAGAGCTGCATGAGCATCACTTCATCAGCTTGGCGGTGGAGTCCGAGAACATCGCAATCGCGGACTGAAGTATGGACCACATGTTGGTCATAGTGCATCACTTGCTCAAGGCCGCGTATCGTCTCTAAAAATGCTGCTGCCTTTTCGAACTCGAGCTTTTCTGAGGCCGCTTGCATTTTTCGTTTTAAATCTTCCACGATCTCTTTGTTGTGCCCGCTTAAAAATTGGATCGCGCCATCCACAAATGTCTGGTATTGCTCTTTTGTGCATTTTCCAACACAAGGGGCGATGCAGCGTTTGATACCATAGAGTAAACACGGTCGTGTTCGATTTTTGAGTTCATCGTCTGAGCATTGGCGCAATGGAAAAAGCTGGGTCAAGTGTTCGAAAGTTTTTCTTGCAGCGTATGCACTTGTATACGGACCAAAATATAACCCTTTTTTTGGTGGCTTTCCTTTATAACGGACCAAACGGATCATTGGCCAGGGGTGTTGGTTGTTGATCATCAAACTGATGAATGTTTTATCGTCTTTGAGGATCGCGTTATATTTTGGCTGATGTTTTTTGATCAGCGTATTTTCAAGTAAGAGCGCTTCTTTTTCTGAAGAGACGACAATAGTATCGATCGCGATGATCTCGTCGATGAGAAATGGGATCATCGCTCTTCCATCGCCCCCTTTCTGGAAGTATTGTTTCACGCGGGATCTTAAATTTTTTGCTTTTCCTACATAGATGACTTGTTTTTCCCCATTTTTCATGAGGTAAACGCCGGGTTGAACGGGGAACAGATCGATTTGTTTTATTTCAAAGAGCATTAGACCTCTTTTGCGTGACTAAGGTTCTGTCGATTTTCAAGTTCTATTGAGGTCCTTCTGCCAATTGTGAACCTGCTGAAGGGCATTCATCGGCGTCAATTGATCGAGGTCCATTTTTTTTAGTTCAAAATAATTGGATGTTCTACTGAAGGAGCAGGAGCAAACAAATCGAACTGGTCAGTTTTGGGAGCTTTTTTGGGTAAGCTATCTTTGTTCTCAAGAAGGGCAAGACGTTGGTTGGCCTTTTGGATTACTGAATAAGGAGTCCAGCAAGCCTTGCGACATGGACCCCATAGCTCTTATCAGCGATACCAGGGATAATCTTATGCAAAAAGACAATCCCTTCTGCAGTTTCTTTAACTGCTACAGTGTAGTTGACGGCCAATGGTATTTTATCTTTTAGTTCTGTCAGCTCGAAATAATGGGTGGCAAAAAGAGTTTTACCCAACGGTGGATTGTGGGTGAGAAGATATTCTGCCACAGCCCAGGCAATTGAGATCCCATCGTACGTACTAGTACCTCGGCCAATTTCATCGAGCACGATCAGCGATTTTGGCGTAGCGTTTTTTAAAATGTGTGCTGTTTCTGTCATCTCCACCATGAATGTCGACTGGCCGCGTGTGAGGTCGTCGCTTGCGCCAATGCGGGAAAAACTTTGTCGACAAGACCGATCCGTGCTTTGGCTGCGGGAACATAAGATCCCAGGTGGGCCATGATCACAATTAAAGCCGTTTGACGGATGTAGTGTGGATTTGCCGGCCATGTTTGGGCCGGTGATCAGCTTTAGGCGTTGCTGGGGATTTAAAACGACATCATTGGGGATATAGCTATGAGCAGCAACAGTTACCTCAACGATTGGATGGCGCCCTTTTTCTATTAAAATGTCATCACTTTCATCAATCTCTGGGCACACATATCGATGACGTCTTGCAACTAGGGCCAGTCCGTTAAGACAGTCGATCTCAGCGATTGCAGAAGCAATGGAGCGCACGGTCTGGGCATGCGATCCTACTTCTCGTCTTAGTGCATGGAACAGTTCTTGCTCCAATGCGCGCAGTCTCTCTTCTTCTGCATGTAAAATTTTATATTCGAATTCTTTGAGCTCGGGCGTGATAAACCGTTCAGCATTGACAAGGGTTTGTCTTCTTTGAAATTCTTGAGGAACACGCTCAGACTGTCCACGGCTTACTTCAATGAAATACCCAAATGCTTGTGTATAGCCCACTTTGAGAGTCTTAATTTGCGTCGTGTCTCGAAGAGTTTGTTGATAGTGTTGAACCCATTCTGCTCCGCCGCTTTGCAATGCGCGCAATGAATCAATCTCAGGATGATATCCTAATCGGATGATCCCGCCATCGCTGAGCCTTAATGGAGGATCTTCCACAAGTGCCTGCTCAATTTTTTTAGCTACATCAGAGACATCTTTTAATTGCGCACGCGCTTCATTGAGCAATGGGCTGTCAACTGCTTGTGGTAATAGGGCAATTGGAGAGATCTGCTTTAATGACAACTTGAGTCCAAAGAGGTCTCTCTTGAGAAGCATAGCCAGTCTCGATCCGCATAATGAGCCGTTCCAAATCTCTGATCTCACCAAGGAGTTGTCCAAGATGGGATGAAAGGGAACTGTTTTCTAAAAATGTGGTAATGGCAGATTGGCGCAGTTTAATTGCGCGGATGTTCTGTAGAGGATGGGACAGCCATTGGCGTAGGAGACGTCCTCCCATCGGTGTTTGCGTATGGTCGAGTAAATGGAGCAGGAAAGTTTTTTGCTTCCTGTGGCGCTGCTTTCAAAGAGTTCCAAGTGGCGCTGTGTTGCATTATCAATTTGGAGGTATTGGTTTGTCGATTCGGTGCGCACGCATTTGAGATGGTCGACAGAGAGGCTTAATTGATTGCGCAAATAAAGGAGCAACATTCCAAAAGCACAAGCAGAAGAAGGACTTTTTGCAAAAGGGAAAGCGATCCAAAACTGATAACCTGGAAATGACTTAATAGAAACTGTGTTGCTTGTTGATCGTTGAAAAAATTATCCTCTTGGATGTTGATGCACACAGACCAACGCAACTTTAAATCTTCAATGAATGAGGAATGATCATTAGCGAATTTCTGCTGTATTAAAATTTCTGTAGGCTTTAAGCAGCAGAGCTCATCTTTAAGTAGGTCTAAACCCTCATAATGGCACGACCGTGCATCAGATGTGGTCAAATCGACGCATGCAAGGCCAAATGAAGAGTTTATCTGCCTAATACAAGCAAAAAAATTGTTGCTCTTATCATTGAGCAATGTGGAATTGATCACACTGCCGGGTGTGACGATCCGGACAATTTCCCTCTTGACGATCCCTTTTGCTTGCCTAGGGTCTTCGAGCTGTTCAGCAACAGCGACGTGGAAACCTTTAGCGACAAGGCGGTCGATATAGGTCTCAATAGTGACAGCAGGAACTCCACACATAGGAATTTCTTGACGTTTGGTCAAAGTGAGGTCGAGCTCTTTTGATAGGAGCGAGGCGTCTTCATAAAAAGCCTCATAGAAATCGCCCAAGCGAAAAAAGAGAAGGGCCTGTGGCGCCTGCTTTTTGCAAGCATGCCATTGGGCCATCATAGGAGAGACTTTGCTTTCTTCAGCGAGCGTAACCATCGGAAATCCTCATTTGAAGGGGATTATCTGATGGTTACGGAAAATGCTCAAGAAAAATCAATGGATTAAAGCGGAGCGCATGGCGAAGCAGAGCGTCAGTTGTGCTCATTAAAGCTCTGGCTCTAGGGCGAAGTTCATTGGACTGTAGAGATTGTAGCTGGCTTTTAAGAGTTTTGATCCATGTAGAGCTATCTTTTCCACACCGTCACTGAGGATTTCTTCCTCATCCAAGAGAGGGAATCTCTTTGGACTTTCTCCATAAGAATATTAAGAATTTTAAGCTCTCTCATCATGTTGGCAATAGTTCCGTTTTTTCCTGAAGGGTAACGGATTAGTTCTCCTACATAATCGGCAAACTCTTCAATAACCAGTTTGGAGTCATTAGAGAGATTTAATTTCATACTCTCTGGAGGTGCGCTTTGGAGAAGAGTTGCATTGCGCACCAAATGGTGGTCATATCTTCGCGGACGGTTGTTCATTATCTCAAAAAGAACGTGTTGCCCAGCCTGATTGGTGTTATTGTTTCCAAGTGAGATTGGGAGCATTAATGTCATGATCTTCATGCTTTTTCTCAACTGATAAACTTAAATGTAAAAATAAGGTATTGACCTCTTGCCTCGGAGAAAGTTGCACTTTTCGTTTCTAAGATTGCGAGCCCTTCCTTGGCGACATCCAAGTGAAAAGCGATATCTTGAAAGTTTCTGGCAACTAGTTGGTCGCGGAACATATACTGCAAAAGAGGTTCACCCGGCACGCGGACTGTATGGTCGCTGTCTTGCATTTTCTCTGCGAGTTGATGGTATATTACCGAGGATCCCCTCAATAAGTGTTGTGGTACTTGGAGTGAGTAGCAACGGTAAAGTTCTTTGGAAGCTCAAAGTTAACTAAATAAGAATTTTCTGAAGAATTATTATTGTTGCCTTTAGGAAATAGCAAACGATCGCAGATTTGCATTGCCAATGCAGATTCTTCATAGGAAGCTAAGGCAGCACTTTTTAACATTTCTTCAGCCTGTTTAGATCCCAAAGAATCGCGAAGTGTTTGCAAAGATTTAATGCGTGAATCTTTTGAAAAATGAGATGGATTTACCATTTTTGAGAGCATCGAAGACACGTTTTGAAGAAATTCTTCTTCGCGCTTGCTGAGCATTACTTCTTGCCCTGAAGAACGGCACAAACGGACCATTTCTAAAAGTTGGTGTTGCCAATGGGAAACTTCAGTTGAGACTGCCACATGTTTGCCGACAGAATCTTTCACTTCACGAAAAGCAAATACGTAATTTAAAGCGCATTCAATGAGAAGAGCATTAGCTCTTTGCAGGGATTCTATTTGGAGATAGGAGAGACCTGGAAGTAAGCATAAAGATTGTATCGAGGAGAGGTGATGATGCATATTTTCTAAGCTTGTTGAGATCCTGTCATTTCGCAATATAATTTCTTGTTCTTTTCCGGAGCTTGAATAGAGCTTGAATTCATCTAAAGATCTTAAGTTTGTTTGTAGCGTTTGAGAGAAGCTCATCAAACCGATTGCTTTAATTGGAGATTCTTCAAGTTTAGAAGGCTCTTCCATTGAAGCCTTAGGAACACCTT
>JBGAFY010000036.1:0-9557 GCA_044226975.1 Rhabdochlamydiaceae bacterium | reverse complement strand
GAAACTTTCAAGAAAGCTTAGATTGTCTCGGTTCTCTATCGCAAGCGCATGCTGTGCTTCGCTGGCCTTGTTGTATGCAGGTGATTTAGCATTCGGACATCGGATTACCTCAGACGCTTATCTTAAATTTTGTTCTGCCTTGCCATGGAAAAAAACAATTTGCCGTACGGACGTGCTTCTCGAAGAATCAATTTGCTTTCCTTTTCATCGTGTTCCCACACAAAATTCTGTAGAGAAAATGTTAGAGGGTTACGATGAGGGTATGGCTAAAAATCCGGATATTTTTTTATTTATCATCGAGAGCCTTAGAGAAGATTATATAAATCAACTGACAGCTCCGGCATTGACAAAATTCAAGGATGACAATTTATCCACACCTTTCTCACTTTCCAGTTCTAATGCCACTCAGTTGTCATGGTTTTCAATTTTTCATTCTAAGTGGCCATTTTTCTTTGGGAACTTTAAACCTCAAAAATGGGCATCTGGTAGCATTCCTCTGCAAATTTTTAAAAAGATGGGTTATGGCATCCATCTCTACACCTCTGCTCGCTTGCAATACTATCAAATGGACGAGATCCTCTTAGGCAAAAATCGAGTTCTTGCAGAAACATATCAAGAATTTTATGAGCATGATCTTGAGCCTTCAGAAAGCGATCGCCTTGCGTTGGACAAACTTGTCAGTGATTTAAAAAATAGTCCAGAGCAGGGTGGAAGATTATTTATTATCTTTCTTGATTCCACACACTTTGATTATAGCTGGCCTAAGCCTCAAATGACATTGTTTCATCCTTGCGAAAAGATCAATTACATGTCTGCCATGTGGTCAGATGAAAGTGCTGAAGCAATAAAAAACCGATATAGAAATTCTTTGCATTACATCGATGTATTGATGGGAAACTTTTTCAACGATCTCAAGAAACAAGGCGCTTGGGAAAAATCTGTTATTGTAATTACTGGAGATCATGGCGAAGAATTCTATGAGCAAGGACATTTATTCCATGCTTCTAACCTTTCTTTAGAGCAGTTGCGCGTGCCGATTTATTATAAGTTTCCTGAAGGAAGTTTGTCTGTAGAAGATAAGCCGTGTCACAATTCTTCTCACATCGACATCTTTCCCACTTTACTTCAGTTTACCTCAGGAATAAAGCCTCCAAGCCATCTAATAGAGGGTGAATCGATCTTTACCAAACTTCCTGAAGGAACCTTGCTATCAGCCCGTTACAATGCTAGCCGTCCGCCATACGAGTTCATTTTACATAACTCTACATACAAACTGACAGCGCGTTTTGATAATATGCGCAATATTATGTATTCGCGTAAACTTCAGCTAGTTTCCTTGAAAGATAGTGAGGACAAAGAACTTCCGTTATCTCTTGAATTGGTTGAGAGAGAATTTGGGCCGACTATGAAAAGGATGTTCCTAAGAGATAAGAACCTATCTCAGTAAAAAGTTTCAGTCGATTTTCGGGTTCTTTTGAGCCGATTTTCGCTTCTTTTTTTTGGGGATAGTATTGAAAATCGATACAATCCCTAAAAAAAGTAGCGAAAATCGGCCAAAATAATCCCGAAAATCGACGAAAAATTCTAATGGGATAGGTTCAACCACTAAATTAAGCCTTGGGTTGAGACAGTCTCTAAGAGATGGTCTCTAATAATGGTCTATAATAACATGAGAGTTGTTTTAAGCATTTTACTGTTCTTAACATCCACTTGCATAATCAGTGCGGAACATCATGTGAAAAAAGAATCAAAAGAAGCTGACTGGGTAGGCATCATGCGCGTCAAAGGGCTGCAAAGCTTAGATAAAGTTTTGGCGTTGGCCTTCGATGGTCCTTCTCGTTCTTTCATATTGAGAAATGATCGACCATCTTCTGTATTTCAAAATGAAATTGATGAAATGCAGCTCTTTGCAAGGAATTTTGGTTATTTCTCACCCCATAGTCCACTTGTAGGAAAAGTTACTGCTGACCACGAAGATGTGAAGCTTACACAGCGTCTATTACATTTAGCACATGACCATATTCAAAATGCCGAGCAAAAACAGATTGCTATTTCTGAAGTGATGACAAAGGTTTTAGCGTATCGAGATCTATCTTGTGAACACGAGCTGGAAATCCCAGTTTTAAATGATTCTGGAAAATCTGAACTTATCGTTTATAAAGTCGATAAAATATTTGATCTTTGGCATGGGATGCCAGCGGTTGGCTTGGTCCCAAAGAAAAAGAATGAACAGCATCCACCAATTCTTCTCTATCGAGGCACGGACTTGTCTTTGAACACTGAGAGAGGGTGGGCATCGGTAATGAGCGACCTGAACACCGGAGGGCCAGGAATATCGGTCTTCCAAAAATCTCAGCCAACGATTCATGATTGGCTTGTGGCAATGGCAAAAAAAGGTCCCAAAGCTCAAGTGTTAGGTTTTAGCTTAGGCGGTGTCCTCGCAATTTACACGGTGATATTTGAGCAAGATTGGATCAACCAATCGCCATATCACATGAGCTCAGCATTCAATTCCCCAGGAGTTGCTAGAAATGTTTTAAAAATGGCTAAAGAACGCTATCCAAAAGGAAATCTCCCTATCAATATCTGGATAACTAAAGGAGATCTTGTTTCTAAGATCGGGTTTCTTATTGGTGATGTGCGCGAACTGTCGACTAAAAGAATGATGAAGCCTATATCAGCTCATGTTTCTTTGGTCAGCTCTCTTTCTTTGTATTACGTCAATCATGTTGATACTGATCAAGAAAACAGATCTCGCGGTCTCTGATAAACTATTTTAATTGGTGAGGGACTTGCAAAAATTCAGCTGGCCGCTTTTTGTAAGTCCCTCTAATGCTTGTAATTATTGAAATTTGTGTTCGCGATTCATAGAATTATCTGTTTTAAGAAATGCACAGCTTTCTAGTATTACTGCACTTTACAAACATTATTTTTATCCTACATATCTTGCCGTTTGCGATCCTACATATCCTGTATTGTTTTGACTTTGATGCTAGTGTAGGTTGTAAATTGCCTGGGCCCCAAGCTCATGTTCTATTTCTAACAAACGGTTATACTTAGCTACGCGATCGGATCGTGATAGCGATCCCGTTTTGATCTGTCCCGCACTAAGGGCAACGCTCAAGTCGGCAATCGTCGTATCTTCTGTTTCTCCAGAACGATGGGAAAACACCGTGGTGAACCCGTGTTTTTTTGCCAGTTGAACTGCCTCGATTGTTTCTGTAAGAGTCCCAATCTGATTGATCTTAATCAGCACGCTATTTGCAGCCTTTAATGCGATACCTTTTTCAATAAATTTAGAGTTTGTAACGAAGAGGTCATCTCCAACGATCTGGATTTTTTTTCCTAGTCGGCGGGTCAGCTCTACCCAGCCATTCCAGTCGTTTTGGTCCATACCATCTTCAATGGAGTCAATGGGATATTCAGCGCACAGTGATTCGAGATATGCAACCTGTTCATCGCCGCTACGTGAAGCGAAGGATTCTCCTGTTCGCTTTTTCTTCAATTCTAAATAGCGCTTAGCTGACGCGTCGTAAAATTCGGATGCAGCACAGTCGAGGGCAAGACTAATATCATGTTTTGGACGATAACCAAAATCCCCCTTCATCACCTACCGAAGTGCTCATCCCGGCTTGCTTCAAAAGAGATTTCAAAGCGAAAAAGACTTCTACCCCCCAACGTATAGCCTCATGAAAATTAGGAGCCCCGATAGGACGGATCATAAATTCTTGAAAATCCAATTGATTATCTGCGTGAGCACCCCCATTGATGATGTTCATCATCGGGCATGGGAGAATGAATTTATCTCCGGTATGTAGATAACGATACAGTGGTAGTTTTGCGGACTTTGCAGCAGCTTTGGCTACGGCTATAGAGACGCCTAAAATAGCATTTGCGCCCAAGTGTGCTTTATTAGGAGTTCCATCGAGGGCGATCATCGCATGATCGATTTCTTGTTGATTGTGGACATCTTTTCCTTTCAAAAGCTTCGCTATCGGGCCGCGGACATTGGCAACTGCCTTTTGAACCCCTTTCCCAAGATAACGATTTTGATCTTTGTCGCGAAGCTCGATGGCTTCATGTTCTCCAGTCGAAGCCCCGGAAGGAACACAAGCTTTAGTAGTAATGCCATCATCAGTGGTGAGATAGACAGCAAGCGTTGGATTCCCGCGAGAATCGAGAATCTCGAGGGAATCTAGAGAAGAAATTTTAGTCATATGAAGTCTCTTTAAGGAGATCGCTAATTAATGTGCAGTAGGAGCTGAAACGCAAGGGAGAAATTTCGCCGTTTTCTACGGCATCCTTCACCGAACATTCAGGTTCATGCAAATGATAGCAGTCAGGATATTTACATCCATCAGCATGTTGCTGGATATCTTGGAAATAGTCTTTGACGTCTTGTTTGGTCACTTGCCAAATCTCAAAGCTTCTAATACCAGGCGTATCAATGACAAACCCTTCATTACCCACTGACAGCAAGGTTGTTGTGGATGTGGTATGAGAGCCTTTTTGGGTTTTTTCAATGACGGGCCCTATTGGCAGTTCCGTTCCAGCGAGTTGGTTAATAAGCGATGATTTTCCCACCCCCGATTGTCCCGAAAAAACGGAGATCTTTCCATGCATGGCTTCTTTTAAAGCTCCCATGCCTTCTCCCGTATCAGCGCTGACGCAAAACACAGGGATATCTAATGAATTGTAAGTGGCAATAATCTCATTCATGACTGCGCGTTCTTTTTCGATCACTTCTTCAGAGAAGAGAACTGAGGGAAGTTTAAGAAGATCGCACTTGTTGATCACTACAATAGGTTTGAGCTGGCCGCGGATTGCAGCAATGATATAGCGATCGACAAGAGGCGGTTTAAGGGCTGGAAAAACTACGGAGGTAGTTATAAGGACTTGATCGACATTTACTGCAATCAATTGTTCTGTGCGTCTTTGAAAATGTGCTGCACGGGAAAGGATGGAATGTCTTGGCAAAACAAAACAGATCGTCCCTTGTCTTCCTTCCTTTTTCTCGAAGCGAACAGAGTCTCCCACAGCAACAAGGTTTTTAATTTTCAATTTCTCTTTTTTTAGAGCGCCTTTCAAAGTGCATTGGAAAAATTGGTCTTCAAAAGATACTAAAATTCCTTCGGGAGTAATGGCTATGACTCTTCCAATAGATAGATCGGATTCTTCTCCTGCAGCAAGATCGCGTTTGCGTCGTTGGTCTTGATTGGATTTTTTAAATTTAGAACGATCAGTCTTGGAGAGTATCTTTCTCTCTTTTTTAGCTTCTTTTCTCTCGGGAATATAATGGTTTTCATCAAATGGGTCTATTAGTTTAGCCATGAAACTCCCGTTTGATCATTTCGAACATGAGGATAGAGCCGGCGATTGCGACATTGAGCGATTCCATTTTATCGGATATAGGAACAGAAATTTTGGGATATTTTGAAAAAAAATCGGATGGGCCATGAGATTCATTCCCTAGTACTAGAGCAAACGGAGGTGTAAACTGACATGTTAAAATATTTTTTCCTTTGCTGTCAGCCACGAAGATTGGAGTGCGGTGTTCGATCAAAGCCTCTTTGCTTCCTTGTATGATAGGTATTGCAAAAGTTGCCCCTTTCGCAGCACGCAAACACTTCTCATTAAAAGGGTCTACGCAATTAGGCGTAAGATAAACTGCATCCCAACAGAATGCTAATGCAGATCGTAGAAGTGTGCCCATATTGCCAGGGTCTGCAATAGCATCTAGGACGAGGATGGCTTTTTTGTTTTGTAAACTTCCGGGAGTAGGCATGTCTGCGATCGCTGCAAGTGTCTCAGGTTGGGCAACTCCACAAATTTTTTTAAGCACTTCTCCTGTGACGACAACTATGGAATCAGTTCGGAAGTTTTGGGGCATGGTTTCCCCTTGAAGGATAAAAACTGTCTTGAATGGGATTAGTTCTGCAAGGTCCCTAAGCATTGCATTGCCGGAAAGCAATAAGGATCTTTCTGCATATCGAAAAGCTTTATCTTCGCGCAATTTAACGCTATGCTTTACGAAGGGATGTTGTAAACTGGTGATCTCTTTTGGTACCATACGGTTAATCATGACATACGACAAATTGCCCAGCAAGAATTCTTCACGTTCTCCTGTTTTTCAGAAGATCCTAGGTAGCCTCGCGCTCCGGGTCTTTCTAGTATGCTTTGTCTTATTAGTAATTCCTTTATTTTTCCACTCTTTCATAATGTATAACCAGGAAAGCCAACGGAAATACCGCGAATCGTTTGTTGCGCTTGATGTCTTGGCTATTGAAAAGAAACAATTGTTAGAAGAAATTTTAAAAAACACTAAAGTCCAGCTTTCAAGCTTGGCGATGTCTGGAGTTTTTGAGCATGCCACAAGTGAACATTGGGCAGAATTCTTAAAAAAAGTGCCATCAATAGTTCCTGGGGCGATTTTAATCGTCGTGCGTCAAGAAGGGCGGGGTTACTCATGCGTAACTGGTTCTCCCGACGGCTGTCCCCCTGTCGAGGCTTGGGATCAGTCCATGGTCCAGAAGGCATCTAACCGTGCACAGCCCTTTTCTCTTAGTTGGAATGGTAAAGAGACTGATATCATCTGCTTAGCTCAACCCATACAGCAGAATTTGGATGGCCAGTATGTTTTACTGGCTCTTATTAATGCGACTAAACTCATCCATTCTATGGTCGATGCTTCTCGATTTCCTTATCCTTTTGCTATTGCCCTAATCAATGAAGAGAAGGTCATTTTTGCTGAAAGTGAAGCGTTGCCCCCTTTGCAAGAAATTATTTCCTTACATTCGGAAGATGTTCTAAAAGGAGACCGCATTTTCCATTCTCTTGCACGGAACATCGAAGAAAGGAAAATGTTTAAACTTCTAGAAGAACAAAGGATCGGTGTTGAGGTTTCTTTAGATGATGTGGATCTTTCTATGTTAGTGACCGTGTTTGAGAAAGATGCCCTCAAAAGTGCAGACTCCCAAGTGTCCACCAGTTTGTTTACGCTTTTCCTCTTGGTCTTATTGCTGGGTTGTGGAGGGACAGTGTGGTTGACAAGGCGCATGGCAAAACCATTGCAGCGCTTGAGCCAAGTGATGGAAGGCGTTGAGTCAGGGGATTTAAATGCGAGATACCGCAAGGATTGGATGGGATTTGAGATCAATGTCCTAGGATCTCATTTTAATCGTACTATCGATGCGCTGACTCGCCATATGGAAACTGCTAAAAATGAACGCGTTGCTAAAGAAAAATTAGCGCAAGAATTGAAGATTGGTCAGGAGATCCAAACGAGCATTCTGCCGAGAGTAATGCCAAGTTTTCCTGGCGTAGAAGTGGCAGCAGGATTTTTGCCAGCTAAAGAAGTCGGTGGGGACTTTTATGATGTCTTTGTGAAAAAAGGGGCTGAAAGCGATGGCAAGAGCGATCAGTTGATGCTAGCAATTGCCGATGCTGCAGGAAAAGGGGTATCTGCATGCCTCTATTCGTTATGCGTGCGCAGTATGCTGCGCAGTTACGAGGCGACAATTGATGAGCTTCCAAAAATTATCGATGCGACGAATTCAATCTTTTGTTTAGACACTGCCGATAGCGGCGTGTTTGTGACAGCTTGGGTCGGTGCATACGATGCAACAAGTCGCAAGCTGAACTACAGTTGCTGTGGACACTATCCAGCCTTGCTTATCAAGCAAGATGGCTCCTTGTTGGAGTTGACGACTCGTGGCATGGCCTTAGGTGTCCAAGCGTATGAAAAAGTAGAATCTTCCACAGTCCAATTGCACAGCGGTGATTTTATTTTGCTGTATACAGACGGTGTTTTGGAAGCTCACAATTCAGAAAATGAGCTTTTTGGCAAACAAAGGCTAATGGAGTGTATCCTAAGCAAGAAATGGGGTTCCGCTCAAGAACTAGTCGATGCTGTTGAGCAGACAGTAGCAGCCTTTGCTGCATCTACTCCTCAGCATGATGATGTGACCCTGTTAGTTCTCAGGGTTTTATGAATAAGTGGACAGCTTTTTTCCTGATTATTGCAGTTTTTTTCATAAGCTTGTGGCAGAACCGATATCCTGCTAAAGGATTTAATGAGAAGAAAATATTTTCTTGCGCCCTTGCCGCACACTACACCGAAGAAACCCCGGAAGATTTTGTTTTTACTGAAGAGCTCGATAAAATTCTTTCCCAAGAATTTTATTACATTGGCAGCGGCTCGCAAACATATGCTTTTCATAGCGCTGATGGAGCATATGTAATAAAGTTTTTCAAGAACAACCATTTGATACCAAAACAGTGGTTATCTTTATGTCGATATGTGCCGTTCTTAAAAAATGTTTACGAAAGAAAGATCATCGCAAGAGAAGCTCGTTGTAGACAATTGACAGCATCCTGTCTTCACGCGAGTAAATTTTTATCTCAAGAAACCGCAGTAATTGCAGCTCATGTTAGCGCTTCTTCGTCATTGAAAAAAAAATTAACTCTCAGCGACAGAAAGGGGCGCAAACATCGGCTTGTCTTAGATGATTACGTATTCGTAGTTCAAAAAAGGGCAAAACCACTAGAACATTATATGAGAGAATGTGTTGCTGCAGGGGCCACGCACAAAGCGCGCATGGGCATTATAGCTCTTGAACAGCTCATTGATCAACGATGCCGCAAAGGTTTTTATGATCGCGATCAAGGAGTCGTTACCAATTTCGGATTTATAGGTGATCAAATTGTTCAAATTGATTTTGGCCGACTAATCTATGAAAATAACACACTCGACTCTAATTTTATAATTCAGGAAAAAAAGCGCGTAATCAACATATTGCGCGTTTGGTATGAGAACAACCATCCCGAGTTAAGAGATGTTTTTTTTGCTGTGCCGGATAACGAAGATTCCAGACAATGTGATCAAGACAATACCCGATAGCGTCAGCCAGTTGGGGATTTGGCCCCACAATAAAAATTCAATGATCACTGAATAAGCCACAGCAGAATATCCAAAAGGGGCAATGTGTGTTGCTTTAGCTTCTTTAAGTGACAGCGCAAAGAAAAACTGGCCAAGGGCTGCCAACACTCCCATAGTTACGAGAAAAAAAAGAGAATGACTGCTCAACGGCAGCCAGTCATATATTGCAAAAGGCAAGGAAAGAATGCCTCCTGTTAGAAACAAATAAAACAACATCGTGTAGAGCGTTTCTGTCTTATGCGAAATGCGCAAGGCAATCGTTGAGACTGCAGCAAAGACACCTGCTCCAAGTGCAAATAACCCTCCAATAGAGAACACCCCAAATCCTGGTTGTAGGATCAGTCCCACGCCGATAAATCCCAAAATAATGGGGAGGAATAGATCATGCTGGATCGGTTTTTTTCTCCAAAATTTGACAATAAACGGAACAAAAAGAGGAGAGGTATTTGCGAGCATCGTCGTATTCACAAGGTCCGTATATTTTAAGGCAGTGAAGTTGAGCGCAAGGGCGCTAATGCTTGACACAGATCGGATGAAGATCAAGAGAGGCTCAGAGGTTTTAAATGCTGTACGCCAATAATACACCATCCAAGGAAGAACGCAGACCAAGCTCACAACA
>JBGAFY010000035.1:0-9727 GCA_044226975.1 Rhabdochlamydiaceae bacterium | reverse complement strand
ATCGCTCCGAGCGCAATCGATCTAAAACGTTATCTTGATCTTGTAGCCCTCGGAACAATTGCAGACATGGGATCTCTGCTTGGAGAAAACCGAATTTTAGTTCGCTATGGACTAAAGCAAATTCGTAAAACCAAAAGGATTGGCCTATCCAAGCTGATCTCTGTATGTGATTTAAAACTTAGCGAGATCACTCCTGTCGAGATCGCTTCAAAAGTCGCCCCACGACTCAATAGCTTAGGGCGTATAGCGGACCCGAATAAAGGAGTTGAACTGCTTCTACTACGAGATGCCGCCGCGGCAGAGCAGCTCGCTCGTGAGCTTGACCTCAACAATATTGAAAGACAAAAAATTGAAAGAAGAGATGCTGAAGATATCGAGCAATATATCCTAACTCACCCTGAGATTTTGGAAAACAAAGCTCTTGTTCTTCATTCTGACAAATGGCATCCCGGAATCATTCCAATAATTACTGCCAGGATCGCCAAACACTATAATCGACCAACAATTATCATTGCAATTGAGCAAGGATTAGGGAAAGGCTCTATCCGAACTATTCCTGAGTTTCCTTTGCTTCCAGTGCTCAGAGAAAATGGGGCTCTGCTTGTGAACTTCGGAGGGCATGACTACGCTGCCGGGTTGACGATCCGCGCAGAAAATATTGAAAAATTCAAAGAGAACTTCATTCTCTATTCTGAGAGAACTCTTAAAGACCAGGATATCCTGTCAAAGCTGCGCCTTGATGCGCAAATTCAGTTTAACGACTTGACTTTTGATTTTATGGAATCTTTGAACTTACTTGAACCCTTCGGCAATGAAAACCCTCCCCCTATCTTTTATTGCGATGTCAAGCAAAGTTGGCCTCCTAAAATTGTTGGGAAAACCCACTTGAAATTCTATCTTGAGCAAGAACGAGTTCTAGAAGGGATTGGCTTTGGAATGGCTGAGAAAAAAGAACTGATCTCAGGCAAGAAAGACCTGAAAATTGCTTTTACCCCACACATCAATACTTTCCTGAATAAGTCTAGCATTCAATTGCAGATCAAAGACTTCAAAATTCAAGATCCACATGATGATTGATGGCACTATCGAATCTATAGCATTTGGCGGCTCGGGAATTTTAAGAGACAATGGCCTTGTCATTTTTGTCCCATTCTCAGCTCCTGGAGATAAGCTAAATGTCCAAATTATCGATAAAAGAAAACGCTTTGCCATTGGCAAAATCAATACTGTCTTTTCTCCTTCTTCGGAACGCACCACTCCAAAATGTCCTCATTTTTCTAAATGCGGTGGATGTCAGCTCCAACACCTTAACTACACAACCCAGCTCGCTTCAAAAAAACGGTTTGTTGAAGAAGCCTTTCAACGTATAGGCGGGTTAACCATCCCCGATTTTGACATCCAAGGAACAGAGGATATTTACGGGTATCGTCGTCATATCCGTTGTAATTTTCACAAGACTGAAAATGGATATTTTTTAGGCTTCTACTCTACAGACAATAAGACATTGCTCAACATTCAGGAATGTCCGATTTTTCTCGATGGGGAAAAATGGGTATTTAATGTTCTAAGGGATATTTTTACCTCCCTTTCTCCAAATGACAAGCCAAAAGGACAAGTTCGGATCTTTAAGCTTACCAACAAGACAATTCAATTTGCGTTTACCTTTACAACCCGACCATCCAACGAATTTATTAACATTCTTAAAGACGTCCTAACAAAAGATTCCCGTCTTGTTGGAGCCACAGTTTCGGCACCAGGTTTTTCATGCGAAATAGGCAATAATACGGATGTCATTGATGTACAAGATCTTAGACTAGAATATTCCCCTTCATGCTTTATTCAAAATCATCCTACTCAAAGTTTGGCTGTTTATGCTGAAATTGCCCGCATAAGCGCTTCGATGTCCAAAAGCACTATCTTAGACTTATTTTGCGGGATAGGCATCTCATCTCTTTTATGTGCACGTCAGGGGCATCAGGTAGTCGGGGTAGAATGGAACCGATCAGCCATTGAATATGCACGAAAAAACTCACTCAAAAACAAGATCCCTAACGTTCGTTTTGAAGCATCATCGTGTGAAGATTTTTTGAAAGCAAACCAGTCTAAATGGGACCTAGTTTTGCTAAATCCTCCTAGAACAGGGATTTCTGAAGGGGTGTTTGATTCATTAAAGAAAAGCTCTCCTAAAGCAATTCTCTATATCTCCTGTATGCCTTCTACTTTAGCTAGAGATGCAAAAGAATTCGTAAAAGAAGGATATAAGATAAGCTACATCAAAGTATTTGACATGTTTCCGCAAACAACTCACGTAGAAACGCTGCTGTTGCTGTACAGAACGTGATTCAAAAATCGAATTTGGGCCGCGCGAAAGCTCCTGTGGTTTATCGATCGTAAGCCATCTAATATTAAAAATATGAGGTGAACTTACGATCGGGCAGCGCCAGGGTTTTGGCGCAGCAGAAATCCGTTTTTTGAACCACATTCGGTATAAAAAGAAAAACACCTGAGGATCGCTCAGGTGTTTATAAGGAGGAGTTAAGAGCCCCGACAAGAAGCTCTATCGGCAATTACATTGCTTGGAAGTTTGTCGTTTTCTTGTTTAGGTAATTTTCTTGGTACAATTTCAAGTCATTAGCATGGACTACCCAAGCAGCTCCACGGCGAGTTGCTTTCATTAAGCCAACACGCGTAGCGTAATAGATCTTTTGAGCTGGAACATTGAGCATTTTTGCGACTTGGTTAACAGAAAAATAACCTTTATCATTATCAAAAAGAAGTTCGCCATTGAACATAGATTTTGAACGAGAATATTTTTGTTTGCGATAGGCTTCGAGGTCATCTAAATCAATTGTCCATCGCGTAGTATCTTTAGACGCTTTAAGCTTTTTTTGTTTAATCGCTACATAAATCGCTTGGCGTGTAACTTTATTAATTCGAGCAGCTTCAGTTATCGAAACTACTTTCTTTTGAGACGCTGTGTGACTTTCGAGCGTCGCTGGCTTTCTCATTTCTTCTTGGTTCATGATTTTATAATCCTCCTAAAAATTAAATAAACTTTTTATAAAGAGCAGTTTTTAATTCCCGATTCAGACTGTCAAAAAATATTTTATTTAAATAACTACTCTTCTAATACTTAAAACTCTTCTCATCTTTGTGAACTAATTATTCCACAAAAATGAATTGAAATCAAGCGTATCCTTTTTTTACCATCCCTATTCATTTATGCTCATTTGTAGCCCCTTCATTGATCAAGGTTTAGGAAAAATTTTATAAATGAGAAAAATTAAGCTACAATACCTCTCGAGGATGCTTTTCAATAGCCAGAATCCTCTCTATTTCGTATTCTGTGCTTAATGTCGCTTGCATCAAAAAGGGGTTCTTATGCTGCTTAATAAGTGGTTCATTTCCATAATCTTATGCCTCTTTTTTTCCTATGCTGCTGAGGCTAAGCCCCCTTCGCTTAGTCCTAGGGACGCAAAAAGCAAAGTAGAAGAGATTTTTAGAGCCCATGTCTGTTACCACAGATTTTCTCCAGAGCTTATGGAAAGAACCTTTTCCAACTTTATTGATGAGCTAGACCCTGGAAAAACCTACTTTCTAAAAGGAGAAATAAAAGATTGGATAGAGCCCTCTACTGAAAAAATTGCACAAGGCCTTGCTAACTTTCAAAAAGAAGATTTTCGCATTTTTGACGAAATTCATGCCCTTATGTTGAAAGCAACTGAAAGACGCGCACGCCTAGAGGCTTCTCTACAAGGGACAAAACTTCCAGAACATGTTCAGCCTGAGGAGTTTAAAGATATTAAATTCGCTCAAAACGAGACTGAACTTCTTGATAGGTTAGCACGGATCCGTTCCCTACAGCTAGAAGCTGCTGAAAAAATCAGCCAAGGATCAAAGGAACAGTTTCTTCAAAGATTGAACAAACGCAGGGTAAAAAGAGAAGAAGAGATAGCTGGGGCAAACGCTCAAGAAAGACAACAAATTATGTTGAGCTTTTTTCTCAAAGCAGCAAGCTCTGCATTAGATTCTCAGACCAATTACTTTACTCCTTCTGAGGCGAATCAGTTCATGATCCAAGTGCAACAGCGCCTCTTTGGAATCGGCGCTCAACTGCGAGACGATCTTAATGGTTTTACAATTGTACGGCTCATCGAAGGTGGCCCCGCTTTGCAACAAGGACAGATGAAAGCAGGAGATAAGATCATTGCAGTCAATCGAGAGCCTGTAGTAGGGATGGAAATAACCGAAGCAGTAGAGCTCATTCGAGGCCCTCAAGGTTCTTCTGTTGTGCTGACGGTACTTAGAGAAACACCAAATGATTCCGGTCAAAAAAAAGAAGAAAGGCTCGACATCACTATTATTCGCAACGAAGTTGTGTTAAAAGAGACACGCCTAGAAACTTCATTTGAGCCCTACGGAGATGGCGTCATTGGGATTTTTCATCTTTTTTCCTTTTATGGGGATTCTAACACCTCATCGACTAATGATCTAAGAATTGCCATCCAAAAAATGAAAGAGGAACATAACCTCAAAGGCGTTATTTTAGACCTAAGAAACAATGCAGGGGGGATTCTACCTCAAGCCGTATCTGTTGCTGGGCTCTTTATTCAAAAAGGCGTTGTCGTTTCAATAAAAGACAATACTGGACAGGTGCAAAACTTACGCAATCTCGAAGACCATCCTGTTTGGGATGGCCCTCTTATCATCGCAACAAACCGCGGTAGCGCTTCTGCCTCAGAGATTGTTGCTCAAACTCTGCAAGACTATGGGCGCGCATTGGTCGTCGGAGATGAAGAAACTTTTGGCAAAGGGACATTTCAGACTTTCACTTTAGAAGCTAATAACTTTGGAAAAGTAAATCCCAAAGGAGAATACAAAGTTACACGCGGAAGGTACTATACTGTTTCAGGAAAAAGTCCTCAACTTGTGGGCGTAAAAGCAGACATCGTTGTTCCTGGAGCGCTTTCTAAGTTAGAGATCGGCGAGAAGTTCTCTAAATACCCTTTAGGTACAGAGTCCATTGCCCCTCATTTTGAAGATGATTTGTCGGATGTCCCATTTATCCACCGCTATCATTTACAACATTATTATCTTCAAGAACTACAACCGATTTTAACCACTTATCGACCAGCTATTGAAACTTTACGCGCCAATTCCGACCAACGGATGAAAGCAAATGAAAATTATCAGCTCTTTTTAAAAGATCTCGATGCCGATGAGTTTAATGCTGAGAACGAGGAGCTTTTCGGAAAAGAAGATCTCCAACTACGAGAGACCATTAACATCATGCAAGATTTAATCGCCTTGCTTTCGCAACAATCCCCTCCGGTCACAGCTCCAGCGGCTACTGGGGCTTCTGAAGGCAAAAAGGCTGCATAAGTCGACATCCCATCGACAAGTAGACAAATATTTACTTGTCGACGGATTGCACTCATTAGACTATCGACAATATCGACTCAAAGACACGGGGAAATTTGAAATGTCAAAGAAGAATCTTTGCGTCTTTGCACTAAATATTCATAACCGCTGAGCTTCGAAAGAAGTCCACTTTTTTCTTAGAAATTGCTTATTATTCATGAAAAATGGAAAAATTGCTCTTTTCCCCTAGGAATTTCATGAAAAAGCAAGTACGTGTCCGCATAGCTCCATCTCCCACTGGAGATCCTCATGTAGGTACTGCCTACATGGCCCTATTTAATCTCATTTTTGCACGCCATTTCGATGGCAAGTTCATCCTCCGCATTGAAGACACAGACCGCACACGCTCTCGCCCTGAATACGAGAAAAACATCTTCGATGCGCTCCATTGGGCTGGGATCCGATGGGATGAAGGCCCTGATGTCGGCGGTCCTTTTGGCCCTTATCGTCAATCAGAAAGAACTGCGATCTACCAAGAATATTGCCAAAAGCTAATAGACCAAGAAAAAGCATATAAATGTTTTGCCACACCGGAAGAGCTTGCTGAAATGCGGGAGATGGCCTCGAAGCTAGGCAAGCGTGTCGGCTACGATCGACGTTATCGCAATACTCCTCCCGAAGAAGTTGCAGAAAGGGAAAAAGCAGGACAACCTTTTGTCATACGCTTAAAAGTCCCTCTAACAGGTGAGTGCGTTTACGAAGATGGCATCAAGGGTAGGATCACATGTCCATGGGCAGACATTGATGATCAAGTCCTTATTAAATCAGACGGTTTTCCTACCTACCATTTGGCTAACGTCGTTGACGACCATTTGATGCAAATTAGCCATGTGATCCGTGGCGATGAATGGATGAGCTCGACTCCAAAGCATATCTTGCTCTATCAATCATTCGGGTGGGAACCACCTGTATTCATGCATATGCCTCTTTTACTTGGTAAAGATGGAAAAAAACTTTCTAAAAGAAGAAACCCGACATCCATCTTTTATTACCGAGACAGTGGCTATTTGACTGAAGCATTTGTCAATTTCTTGACATTGATGGGCTACAGCATGACTGGAGATCGAGAGATCTACAGTTTAGAGGACATCATTAAAGAATTCGACCCTAAACGCATCGGCGTTTCTGGTGCATTTTTTGACATCCAAAAACTCGATTGGATCAACCAACAATATTTGATCCAAAGCATCCCTGAAGACAAATTGTGGGAACGTCTAAAAGCTTGGAGCTTCAATGATGAATTTATGAAAAAGCTCATGCCTTTGGTCCATACAAGAATCAAAACGTTTGGCGAATTCATGGAACTATGTTCTTTCCTCTTCGTCAACCACATTCCTTACACTGAAGAACTTTTATGCCCTGGACAATTGGCAAAAGAAAAAGTCTGCTTCTTGCTTCAATCATTGATCTGGAGCATGGACGGGCAAGAAAATTGGGGAAGGGAAGGAATTGAAAAAGGCTCCCATGAGATAGCAGAAGTATTCGGCGCCCACTACAAAAAAGCCGTAATCCCTATCCTTTATGGAACTTTCATAGGCAAACGACATGGTCCTCCTCTTTTCGACTCGGTTGCCTTATTAGGGAAAGACCGTACGCGCGCCCGACTACTTAACGCAATCGACTTCCTGGGTGGAATTTCGAACAAAAAAATGGATGCCTTGACAAAAGCTTGGGATGCCCGCTCTGGCCAAGAACTTTTCGCAAGCGCTTAAATACGCAACATAAGCAGTCTTCAACGTTTTTCTTGCTGCTCGGATTCCTGAGTCTGAGCAGGTTTTTCTTCCGAAGACTCTGAGATTATGTAGGTTGGTTGATATCCAAGGCCACTGCACCCTTCAGTGATAAAGGGAAGAATCAACGCAAAACAGATTTTAAAGAGTTTTTTCATATAATTTAACTTTCTTTTTTATTATTATATTATGTAAGTACCTGTCTATACTTATTTTTTATGAATATTCCAAACCGTCTCAATCCTGCATTAGTTTCTCTCAAACATAGAGAATTGCTCAGCAAGAGTGGATCCTCGAAAAATACGTACCATGTTGTGTTGGAGCTGCAGAACAGTAATCTGCAATTTGAAGTTGGAGATTCCCTCGGAATATATGCTCAAAACGATCCTATACTCGTGCAACATCTTCTTGACGCGATGGGAGCAAAAGGCTCTGAACAAATTAAAGATCCTCGTTCAGGTCAAGAGGTCCAGGTTAAGGACTTCCTCACACATAAAGCCAACCTATCCAGACTATCTTCTTCTTTCCTAAAGCTTCTCCATGAACATGTCCACATTCACGAACAAAAAGATCAATTAGAAACTTTGCTTAAAGAAGAGAATAAAACATTACTTAGACAATTTCTTACAGAACACGACCCGCTCAATGTGTTAAAGGAATTCCGCGGATCGCATCTCCCTCTGCAAGAAATGTGTGCCCAGTTCAGTCCCTTATTGCCCCGGTTTTACTCTGTTGCTTCATCGCCCAAACTTCACCCAACAGAAGTCCATTTGACAGTTGCCCTTTCCACATTCACACTTTGCGGCGAACAGCGTTTTGGTGTCGCAAGCCATTTCCTCTGTCACCTGGCCGAGCCCGG
The DNA here is from genome assembly GCA_044226975.1 of Rhabdochlamydiaceae bacterium. GTDB lineage: Bacteria > Chlamydiota > Chlamydiia > Chlamydiales > Rhabdochlamydiaceae > JBGAFT01. The sequence continues at coordinate 1,717 of JBGAFY010000035.1, read as the reverse complement.
AGTGACACAAATTCCTGTCTACGTCCAACCAGCCCCACATTTCCGTCCTCCAGAAGATCCAACATTGCCAATCATTATGATCGGACCTGGCACCGGAGTTGCTCCCTTCCGCGCATTTTTACAAGAACGGCTAACTTCCAACGCAAATGGAAAAAATTGGCTCTTCTTTGGAGAAAGAAATCATGCCCATGATTTCTTCTATGGAGACTATTTCCGTTCACTTGAAGAAAATGGCCATTTAAAGCTAGCCCTTGCGTTCTCAAGAGATCAAGAAGAGAAAATTTATGTCCAACATCGCATGTATGAACATCGTCAAGACCTGTGGGATTGGATCTCCTCTGGAGCGCATATTTATGTCTGTGGCGATGCAGACCAAATGGCAAAAGATGTCGACGCGATGTTACAGCAGATCGGAATTGAAGTAGGAAAAATGTCGAAAGAAGAATCGACACAATTTTTCAAGCAACTTCGCAAAGATAAGCACTATCATCTCGACGTGTATTAAAACTATTCCTGAAAAATAAATGCGTATTTGACGTCAAAGCCACGTGGTTTAACGCAGCTGAAAAGTGCATTTATTATTTTCAGAAATGGTGTAAAACTCAACTTTGCGACTTTTTTTCGCTCAGCTTGCATCATCTAGCGGACGGTCCAGTTAAAAGGACGTTTCCAAAGATGTTTCTTCCGTGTGTCTTTCAAGAGCTAATTGGATTAACCGGTCAATCAGATCTGAATACGATAAACCACTTGCTTCCCACATCTTGGGATACATACTAATTTTGGTAAATCCAGGAATAGTATTTATCTCGTTGATGAACATCTCTCTTGTAGGCGTTAGGAAAAAATCCACTCTAGCCATTCCTTCGCAACACAATACTTTATATGCTTGTGCTGCTAGCTTTTGAAAGCGGTCAATTAAAGAAGGGGCGATATCAGCCGGAATTTGGAAGGAAGCTCCTTTTTCATCGAGATATTTGGCCTCGTAAGAATAAAACTCATGATGCGGGATGACTTCACCAGGCAATGAACAGATGGGGCGCTCGTTGCCAAGGACTGAACATTCAAACTCTCTTCCTTGAATGAATTCCTCAATGATAATCTTCCTATCATAACGAAAGGCATCATCGAATGACGCTTGAAATTCTTGGGCATTTTTCACTTTTGCAATTCCAACCGACGAACCTGTATTAGCGGGTTTTACAAAAAATGGAAGACCAACTTTACTTACAACATCATCGAATGAATAAAGATTGCGCTCATGTTTGTGGACGCAGATAAACTTCGCAATGGGAAGTCCGGCCTCTTTGAGGAGACGCTTCATAACATCTTTGTCCATTCCAATAGCAGAACCGAGAACACTAGCTCCGACAAAGGGTACTCCCATTAATTTCAATAGACCTTGGATGGTCCCATCTTCCCCATAGACCCCATGCATAATAGGGAACATGACATCGATAGGAAGTTCCTTTCTTGACGCATCCAAATGGACAAGACATTTTTGGTGACCGGTCGTGACGAGTGTGACGTTTTGATTGGTCTCAGTCAAATTAACTAAGCGAGGATTGTCTGAAGAGGCAAGAAATTTTTGGGCATCATTCACATGCCATTGCCCTTTCTTATCGATCCCAATTAGGACAACTTCATATTTATCTGGATCAATTGCAGATACCACATTGCGGGCTGAGATGAGGGAAATTTCATGCTCTGTTGATTTTCC
>JBGAFY010000034.1:0-10182 GCA_044226975.1 Rhabdochlamydiaceae bacterium | reverse complement strand
TTTCGACCAAATAGAGAATCGATTTAGAGCTGAGAGGGCGCTTTTCCAATACTTTGATGCTGCGATTAAAGTTCATTGCTGAGAGCCTGCCGCCAGCCATTCTTTTGAAGAGCCAATATGTCACAAACACCAAGATGAGAAGTCCCACTAAGGTAAGGATCATTTTGGCAAAGGCGAACTCGTAATTGGGTGTGATCTCTTTAGGAAAAGATTGTAGCTCTTCTGGCATTGCAGGGGGAAGGTTTTCGACGTGAGGTTCATCAGCGCTGTAACCTTGAATGCAAGTGAAGAAAAGACAAAGGGTAAAGATAATTTTAGTGAGCTTTGACATAGTACCACCTTTTCTATAGAAGATGTTGTGCTTGGGATTTTTTTGCAACACTCTATATTATTCATTTAATGGAAGAATAGGAATAGCTGTTGGTCTTATAGAGTGAGGAGTTAGAAATTCCATCAGCACAGAGGAAGAAGGAGGCACAGAGAACACAGAGTAAGAGGGGGAAATTCTTTTATCGCAAAAGCGATAAAAGAATCACCTGTCGCAGCGTAAACGTCCGCGAACAAATTAAAAGCTTACTATTTTTGCGGACGTTTACGCCGCAACGGAAGTGTCTCTTGCTCGCTTTAGCGAGAAAGGGACTTTCTTACTCTGTGTTCTCTGTCTCGACTTTAGGGTTTTTTGTCCGTTGATTTTGCTAAGACTTTTGTGTTGAATGAGTTAGTTTTTTGAAGAGCGGGTCCAAGGACCCCGGTCGAAAAAAATCAACTCATTCAGCGCGAAAGGATTGCAAAAGCAAAAGACAAAAAAGCCTAAAGTCGAGGCGTGCCTCCTTCTTCCTCTGTGCTGATGAAATTCTAAAATGATTTATCCTAAAAACCTTTGTGCTAAATAAGCTTGTCCATACTCCCTAACGGAATTAGATTTATGCGCTTTACTGGATGCATCACTTTAGATATCGATGGCACAGTGACAGACAGTGCTCACTCCATCCCATTTAAGACCTTGCAGTTCTTAAAAGATTTGGCAGACAAAGACTGGCATATTGTTTTCATCACAGGCAGGACCTTTTCTTTCGCGATCAAGACATTGCACGATGTCAACTTTCCCTACACACTCGCTCTACAAAATGGTGCAGACATCCTCAAAATGCCACAAAGAGAAGCTCTCCATCGAGCATACATTACCCCGACTTTGCTCCCGCGTTTAGACGCACTGTACCAGGATCTTAAAGAAGACTACGTCATCTATGCAGGATATGATCGCGGAGATTTTTGCTTCTATCGTCCTAGTCGCTATAGTCCAGAAATGCTCAGCCATTTGCGCCAGTTGCAAAATCTATCCCCAGAACCATGGGTCTCTGTATCTGAATATTCTCAAAAAGAGATTGGGAAAATTCCTTTGATCAAGTGTTTTGGCACAGAAAAGAACATGCGCGCCATCAAACAAAGCTTGCTTGATGAAAAATTGCCTGTTGCAACTTCAGTGATCCGCGATCCTCTTAGCGCATGGGAAGGACTCTACATCAACTTGATCACGCATCCTTCAGCAAATAAAGGGAGCGCTATGGAATGGGTGGTGGAACATTACAAGATTGATGGCCCTGTCATTGCGGCAGGAGATGATGAGAACGACATTCCAATGCTCAACCAAAGCAGACATTGCAATTGTGATGGAAACAGCACCCGATCATGTAAAAACACGGCAAGATCATTGCTCCTCTGCACGATCAGAAGGGATCGTGCAAGGGATTACGCAAGCGCTTAGAGAATAGACCTCTTACGCAAGAGGTCTAATAATTTAAGATTTTTCTGAGAGCGCCAAGCCAGCAGTATCAGTAAACGCTGGGCTATCGACAGCGACGCCCATCGCATGCATGCCATTGTCTACATACAAAGTGACACCAGTGATTGCAGAGGCATCAGATGATAAGAGGAAACATGCACTTCTACCGACTTCTTCAGCTGTCAGATCTTTTTGCAGTGGGGCATTTGCCATAGAATAATCGATCATGCGGTCGATAAACCCGATCGCACGCGCTGCACGGCTGCGCAATGGGCCTGCAGAGATCACATTGACGCGGATCCCCCATTTGCGGCCAGCTTCCCACGCCAAAGTGCGGGTGTCGCTTTCTAATGCAGCTTTGGCAGAGCTCATGCCGCCGCCATATCCTGGCACAGCCTTTTCAGATGCCATATAAGTTAAAGAGATGACAGATCCTTCTTTGTCCATAATAGGGCCAAAGTGGGCAACGAGGCTGACGAAAGAATACGAAGAAGCGCTGAGCGCTGCGAGATATCCTTGACGGGAAGTTTCGAGGAGCGGTTTTTTTACTTCAGGACCATTGGCGAGGGCGTGGATGAGAAAGTCGATCTTGCCAAAGTCTTTTTCTACTGCAGCTGCAACTTCAGATATTGTGTACCCAAGGGCATCAACATAGCGTTTATTTTCGCGGATATCCTGAGGAACGTCTTCGAGTTTGTCGTAAGCAGCATCTAAGGCGTAGAGCTTAGTGTATTCGAACATCGTCCCATCGTCGAAACGGCGTGACTCATCGAACTTTCCAGCATTCCAGGATTGAGTGAAGATCTTGACGATTGGAGTCCACGTCCCGATTAAAATTTCGCAACCTTGTTCCGCAAGGGCCTTGGCAATCGCCCATCCGTAACCTTGATCGTCTCCTATCCCTGCGACAAATGCCTTTTTACCCTTCAGGTTTTGTTTCATCCGCGTCACCTTTTTTCTCTATTATAAAGGTATATTTATAGCAGAGAGAGGAGAAATCAATAAAGAGGATTATTTTCCTTTCTTTTTTGACATCAAACGACGCCAGCCTTCAGCTGTTAATAATTTATAGAATGGCATAGGTTTTTCTTTCTCTTTTGCCTTCACAGACTTAGAAGCTTTTGCAGGAGCGGCACGCATATAAGGAGATCGGCTCGGTTTTGAGCTTTTTTTGCTCGATTTAGCCATCATACTAACCCCAAAATAATTGATTCTCTTAAAACTGTCTCAATTGCGGATTGTAAAGCTGTTTAAAAAGATTGTCAATTAATTATTTAAAATTCAGTCGAGAAACCATTAGAAAAGTAAAATTTTTCTTATTTTATAATCCTTATTTGATTATCATCCCGCAACTTTTCATATGGGAGGGTAAGTCATGCATTATTGGCTATGTTTATTATGCAGTGTTCTGACTTCATTAATACATTCTGAAAATGCAGACGTTCAAAAAGAGTTAATTTTATCCAGTCCAGATGAAGTAGCAACTCTTAATAGCGATTCAAGTGTAATGCTTGGAGGGGTAGTCAGCCCGCTTAGCGGAAGTCCCTGTTTTCGCGTGACTGACCTGATTGCAAAAGGAGCAGAGAGCGTTTGTTTAAGCCGCGTTTATATCCCACCATTTGTGCCAACTGCATTCAACTCAAAATTGGAAAATGACAGGGCCCAATTACGCGATTATCTCGTAAGAAATTACCGAGGATGGGAGTTTTTTCCCCACCAACGACTTCAGGTGACCATCCACGGTACGACGACCATTCGCCTAACCGATCCTAATGGCGCAACGCTGGATTATATCATAGATGGTTCGGGTATACGACTTGCGCATGGTCTCTATGGGATCAGCAATTCCTCTGGCGATCTGCCCAGCGGAAAGTACGACCCCAGGAATACCCGCATTGTTGCGGAAGATGGTTGTAAAAAGATCACCGTATACGCACCCGACGGAGCTGTCCGTTACTACCGACAAATTTCTAGAGGACTTAATTACACACAACATCTCTGTCATTTAGAGAAAGAGGTCCTCCCGAATGGCAAAGTATTAAAATATCAATACAACGAACGCTTTAAACTCATCTCAGTTGTCAGCATGGACCCACAAGAACAAAATATCTATGCGTGGATCAATGTACAAGTTTCACCAGAAGACAACCATTGCCATTTCACCACCTCTTCCAGCGATACGGTCGATTACCTCTACACCTTAAGAAGAGAGTCCATAACGCTAAAAGAGAAAAACGGAACACAATTCATCAATCTCGCCTTCCCTCCCATTCTCACACACGTGAGCAGCCCTATGTACCGCCATGAAGTTCTCGGATACTGCCCGCGCTTCCTGCTAGAGAACTTCCAAGGACAGAACCTCATTTTTACCTCGCTCCACGACGCCGTGAACAGCGACGGGATGCTTCACATGCGTGTCCGCAAACTATTTTCCCCAGTCGGACCTTCCGACGAGCTCTATCCCGTCCACGAGTTTACATATGATCCTCCCATCGCTGGAAAAAAACACGGCTACACCAAAGTCAACAACTCAGATGGGACATCCCTGATATACCATTTCAATCCCGATTTATTGATCTACTCAATTCAGAATTTCGGAACAGACGGCCAGATCAAAAAAGAAAAGCTTTTTTATTGGGAAGACCATCGCTTGATCGGCTATGACATCCTCGATGAAACTCGAAAAGCAATCTATCGAAAAAGCTACGAGTTAGATCGCTTTGGCAATCCTATTGTAGACATCTTGAAAGGAGAATTAACCGGTGATGGCGAACAGCAAAGCATCCGCATCGACCGAGAATTTTCCCAAGACGGCAGAAATCTTCTCCTTAAAGAAGAGTATGAAGAAGGAAAAACAGTAAAATGGAGCTATCTTCCTCAGACCAACCTTGTCACATGTAAACTCACCCTCGATAAGAACACGATCATCCTCAGAGAATTTTTTCAGTATGATTCCTGCAACAACCTCATCGAACATATTGCAGATGATGGCAGCACCGAAGAAAAAGCAGACCTTCAAAGCGTCACACAAAGGAACATCACGCGCTACACGTTAAGGCAGCAAGCCCCCTTCCTTCACATGCCAGAATCAAGAGAAGAACTCTATCTCGAGAAAGGGAAAGAGAAACTGCTCAAACGCACACAGTACTTCTACGATCAAAGAGGCAATGTCTGCCGAGAAGACATCTACGACTCTGATGGCGCATATGTTTACAGTCTTACAAAGGAATTCAATGAGAGAGGAGATCTTCTCTCAGAAACCAATCCAATAGGACAAAAAGCCGAATACCACTACGACGCAAAAGGTCGCTGCAAACAAAAGACCAACTACTCCAATTGGTCGAGTAAATTCTTTGACTATGACCTTAAAGGACGCTTAAAGACAGAACAAGAACTGGGCATCAACGGCGAGAAACATATTTTCAGATACACCTACGATCAGCAAGACCGCTGCATCCAAAAGACCAACCCCTTTCAGCTTCCTACCAATTACCTACATGACCCCATTGCCAACCAAGTCATCAAGACCGATTTCCCTTCTGGCATTTCCGTTGAAGGACAAGCAGTTCCCATCACCACTTCCTCAACCTATGACTCATTAGGAAGAGAAACATCCAAAACCGATGCGAACGGGAACACCACATACTTCCAATATAACGCATACAATTCTCCTACAGAAGTTACTTATGCAGATGGGAGCAAAGAGTCTTATCGTTACTACAAAAATGGCAACCTCAGACAATACACAGATCAAGATGGGCTCACGACTACATATACATACGATGCACTTAGCAGGATCCTATCAAAAACCTACTCATCTGCATCAGGTGATCCTCTAGCCGAAGAGACCTACACATACAAAGGCTCCAACCTCATCCAAACCACCGATAAATTAGGCAAAGTCACACAATACACCTATGATGGCGCTGGCAGAAAAATCTGCGAAAACTTCGCAGGTAGGACCACACATTTTATCTACGATACTTTGAGCAGAGTCTCCTCCATCATCAAAGAAAACAAAGAGAACACACTCCATATCCATTATAAACGAGACCTACTCGACAGAGTCCTTGAGGAAAGCAAGACCGATGCGCAAGGACATCTGCTCTATCGAATTGGCTATACCTATGATGAAGACGGCAACCGACGCTCAGTCATCCGTTTCATTGAGGGCAACCCATCGCCCGAGATCTTTACATACGATACATTCCACAGATTGATCGAACACCAAGATCCTCTTGGCCATAGCACAACAACCCAATATGACGAAGACCACATCAACGAGATAGGGCAGAAGGTACTCCTTATTAAAAGCGTCGACCCTCACCAAACAACCTCACTCAAAGTGCATGACGCCCTTGGTCAGATCGTGGAACAGACAGTTTTGGATCCCCATACAATATCTCGGATCCAAAAGACCTACGATCCTCAAGGCAATCTCATTTTCCAAAGAGACCATGTCTATGAAAACGGACAATATCGAACCACCCAAACCACACACAGCAGCTACTCCAACCGCAACCATCTAGAGAGCTGTACCAGGGCCTATGGTTCACCAGATGCCCGTACCACATTCTTCACATACACACCCGGCGGCCGTCTTGAGACAAAAGCCCATCCCAACGGCACCGTTCTTTCTTATACATACGATGCTTTTGGTTACGTCAATAGCTTGCACTCTTCAGACAGACAAATCAAGCACCTCTATCAACATAACGCCCTAGGACAACTCTTAAGTGCGACAGACCAAGTCCTCGACCTTAACATAACAAGGGAACTCGATCCCTTTGGCAACGTGCTCAAAGAAGAACTTCCCCAACTAAAGATTGAGTCCACTTATGACGACTTCGATCGCCTTCTCACACTCACCCTTCCCAATGCCGGCTCAGTCCATTACACATACGACCCACTCTACTTAAAAAGAGTTGAACGCCGCTTGGCCAATGGACAAAACCAATACACACACAACTACGACACCTACGATCTCGATGGGAACATCCAATCCCAAAATCTCATCGGCAACTTAGGCATCCTCACACACACCTACGATCAAAAAGGGCGTATCCATACCATTGACAGCCCGTATTTTTCACAAGAAAACACCTACGACGCCGTCGATAACTTGAGCTGCACCCGAATCGATAAACGCCCCAGAACCTTCACATACGATGCCTTATCCCAACTTCTCGAAGAGACCAAACCAGAATTTACCCTAACTTACGGTTACGATTCCCTCTACAACCGTACAAATAAAAATGGGAACACAGCAACGCTTAACGTCCTCAACGAGCTGCAGTCCCTTGGGAACATTGCCATTCAATATGATCTCAACGGCAATCAAATACTAAAGCACAGCCCTTCCGAAACATTGCAATACACTTACGACCCTTTAAACCAGCTCATCAGCGCCCAAAGCGAAAAGACCCAAGTGAACTTCATCTACGATCCATTAGGCAGGCGCATCAGCAAAAAGACCTATACCCTTAAAGAGAAAAAATGGAAAGAAACCGCCCACGAATATTATCTCTACCATGGACAACAAGAAATTGGCGCATTCACCCCAACCGGCAAACCTAAAAACATAAAAGTATTAGGAATAGGCGCCAATAGTCCATCTGCAATTGCCATCGAACTCGAAAAAAGCCTCTTCGCGCCCATCCTTGATGCACAGGGGAACATCTGTCGTCTCATCGACCCCATCAGCAAAGAAACCGAAAGCCGATACTTCTACTCCGCATTTGGCGAAGAGCTTCAACACACCATCGACAGGGGACAGTACAACCCCTGGCGCTTTGCCTCCAAACGCTTAGATCCCGAGCTCAACTTAATCTATTTTGGTAAACGGTATTATGATCCTGTCTTAGCAAGATGGCTGACAACAGATCCAGCAGGATTTGTTGATAGCGTGAATCTATATCAATATGTGTATAATAATCCCTTTAGACACCTCGATGCTGATGGACAGTTTTTACGGGGCAAGGTCAATCCTGTGTACTAGCAAATCGTAAAGAGAGATAGTTCATTCAACAACGACGTAGATTGCCGCTCATTTGATGTAGGGCTTAATTGGTCTAGATCTATCTTTTCTGTAGGATATCGTCTGTTCAGTTCTTGGATTATCCCTTCGACAAATGCATTTTTGCTTGGAAGATAGTCTTTCATTTTACAGAGAAATTCTTCGTGTTTGCGTTCTTTTCTATAGGCGGGTGTTTTGCGGGGATGGAGCAGATAGGACATCTTTTCTGGACAGTAGTCCCAAAGAAATGAGGTGTGCTGGAGCCAGCGGTCTTTTTTAAGATACTGAGCGTTGCCGCCACACTTACGGTCTGCAATTGCAAAGTCATTATCTCTTAGAGAAAAGTCAGGAATGTTCCAAGCATTGATGAAGAATTCCTCTGCCCAACGGTAGATCGGCTCTGGATAACCAGGAAATGAGTGCGCATCTTTCTGGAATATGAATGTGACAAAAAGCGTATCTTCGTCGACAACTACGGTCCCGCCGCCGCTGAAGCGTTTGATGACAGGGACTGGAGCTTGCACAATTTTTTCTTTATGGATCAGCTCTAAGGGCTTACCTGAGATCCCCATCACGATTGCTGGGGAAGATCCAGTATTGACGAGACACCAGTTGTCGTCCCGGTTCCTTAGCAGATATTCTTCGAGCTTGAGCTGTTCGTATATCGAACATTGATCTAATAACAAAAATTTCATGAATGAGTAATGGCTTCAATGCTCTCAACTGGGATCACCTGAAATTTTATCCCTTGAGGAGAGTTAAATTTAAATAAAATCAAACTTCCATTGGAAAGGATCGTCATATCTATGATGTTCGAGATCGTCTTTCCATTGATCAACACAAATTGCACCTTATTAGCAGTTTTTTCTTTACGCAACATCTCGTACGCCTGCTGGAAATCCAGCGCCCGTGCTTTGGGGTCGATCACCATCATGCTTCCATTATTGGGAGCTTGGGCAGCCTCCACAGCTTTTTGCGGGGCTGCAGCAGTTGGCATCGAACCTGCCGCAACAGCACCTATCAATCCGAGAACCATCATCATAGCAACCTCCGTCTGAGAGCTCTGAAGATCGCATCTTTTCTCAAAGGTAAAAACTTTGCAATTATCTTTTTTGTAAAGAGACCATGATTACAGAAATGTCAGCGGGAGATACGCCAGAAATCCTCGATGCTCTTCCGAGATTTTCAGGTTTAAAGCGGTTGAGTTTTTCTTTTGCTTCGTTGGAGAGCCCTTTAATAGCTAAAAATTCAAAATTTTTAGGAAGAAGGATTTTTTCTAAATTGTCGAGCTTGGCAATTTCATTTTTTTGTCTATCGATATAGCCGGAGTATTTCAATTCGAGCTCAATGAGGTTGTTAATCTCATTGCCATAGTCCGTGACGTCATCGGAAAACGTCGATAGTAAACGAGAATAAGCATAGTCAGGACGGCAAAGTAGCTGAGCGAGAGATGAAATTTTTCCATCAACATTTTTGAACCGTTTTGAAAGCTTCGCAATTCCTTCTTCTATTCCTTGTTTTTTCGCCGTGAGCTTTGCAAAGCGCGTAGCATCGACAAGACCATATTCATACCCATATGTGCGCAAGCGCAAGTCAGCGGTATCTTGTCTCAATAGTAGGCGGTACTCGGCTCTGCTTGTAAACATGCGGTACGGTTCATCTAAGTCGCGAGTAGTCAGCTCATCGATCATGACGCCGATGTAGGCTTCGGAACGTTTTAAAATAAGCGGATTTTTTCCGAGGACTTTCGCAGCAGCATTTATCCCAGCAATTAATCCTTGTCCAGCAGCTTCTTCGTATCCTGTAGTTCCATTGATCTGGCCGCAGATAAATAAGCCTTCGATCAATTTTGTCTCTAAGGAAACATCGAGCTGACCGCTCTTGACGTAATCGTATTCAATAGCATAAGCGGGTCGGATGATCTCAGCATTTTCTAATCCAGCAATGGTGCGGATCATGGCGAGCTGGACATCAAATGGCAATGAGGTTGAGATCCCATTGACATAGATTTCATCGGTTGTCAGGCCTTCGGGCTCTAAGAAAATTTGGTGCCGTTCTTTGTCAGCAAAACGGACAATTTTATCTTCTATTGAAGGACAATAGCGTGGGCCCACGCTTTTGATCTGCCCTGAATACATGGGTGAGCGATGTAGATTTTCAAGGATGATCCGTTTGGTCTCTTCGGAGGTATATGTGATATGGCAAGGAACTTGGGGCATCCGTTCAAAATCGGGCTCATCGAAGGAGAATCGGACATCGTTGTCGCCATGTTGCTCTTCCATTTTGCTAAAATCAACGCTGCGGCGATGAATTCTGGGAGGAGTTCCTGTTTTTAATCTACCTAGAGAAAAGCCGATCGATTCAAGAGATTTAGAAAGACCTA
>JBGAFY010000033.1:0-11130 GCA_044226975.1 Rhabdochlamydiaceae bacterium | reverse complement strand
GCGGCGTTTCTGCGGCGATAGGTTCATTAGGCAGTATGAAGGCTTCAATGAGGGCGTTCGACTCATCCAGAACCGCTTTAAAGAAGTGAGTTGGGACAGCGACATCATTGGTTCCGATGACCTGATATCGGACATATCGCTTTCCGTCCGCTTCCTGCTTTGGTAAATACAGTCCGCCTGTGAAGACGTGAATCGCCCCGTGTTGCTTTGCCAGCGATCTGACATGCCGTTCTAAACTAGCCCAGTACCCGCGATTAAATTTGGGCGCCTGGGGGCTTATATTAGATAAGTAGAAGGTCTCCTTCATCACAGCGTCGGTTGTGCGACAATCTGCGGCGGGGCAAAGGTGTCCACGGTCGAATCCCGAGCCGCGATAGTCTTGGAGAGTGGCTCTGAGAATTTCAGGGATAAGGGGATCTTCTTGAAAGGTGAACTTTTCTCGGTCAACATCGCCCTGGACTGTATCGGCCGTCAGATACTCGTAGACCCAGCGAGCTTGCTTGTGGAGGCCGTCATAAACTAGGTCATAGGCGCCTCGCTCTATCTTAAACTCGGAGATCGGCAGAGGCTTTGTCTTTTGGGCGGCAACAGTGTACCCCGAGACCAGCCCGATACCAAGGGCGCAGGCGGCGATCGACAGGGTTGTGAATAGCTTTTTCATATCATCCTCATATTTAGCGATGTTGACGATATACCAATAATTGGTATATTATAAAGTATAAAACAGGACATGATGAGCGACCCAGAGAAGGTTGGGAAGTGGCAAGTATTCTTAACGAGTGCCGCTGCCAAGCAAAAGAAAAAACTCCCAGCGAACGCCATTGAAACCTTGGCAAGCCTCATCGGGGATATGGAGCAAGGCGGCCCGATTCAAAAAGAATGGTCGCATTTTGGAGCGCTTAAGAAAGGGAAAGGCATCCCAGAAAATGCCTATCATTGTCACATAAAAAGCGGCCGACCGACTTATGTTGTCTGTTGGCTTGTACAAGATAAAAAAATTCAGATAATTGAGATTTATTATGTCGGCACCCACGAGAATGCGCCGTACTAAACGCGCAGCCAAAGCAAAGCCTAAAAAAGAACGCCTTGTCCCCTGGCGCGAAGCCTTCAAAGATGAAATTGAAGCTTATAGCGAAGGCGGCCTGATGTTGCGTGGAAGCCGTCAAAAGGCGGAGATGACTCAAAAGGATCTCGCCGAAGCCTTGGAAATCAGTCAGCATCATATTAGCGAAATGGAAAACGGAAAGCGTCCGATCGGAAAACTCATGGCGAAAAGACTGGCTGAGATCTTCAAATGCAACTATCGAAAGTTCCTGTAAAAAGCCAAATCGCTTAAAACTGGCTTATTTCGACGTTAGAGGCGATTCCAGAGCTTCACAATACCCTGACATCGCAAGAGTTGAGATCGTCGATCAAAAAGCCATTAACAACGTCGCTTTCGCGGATCAATCCCATTCGTTCAAGCAAGCCACGCTCGTGCCCCAGGATCTCTGCAATCAAATCGTAGAATTCCGCAATCTCCTCTTTACTTTCATCAGCAAGGAAGTCTTTGCGCTTTAAGAGAGGCGTTTGAGATTGTCGCGGGTCTCTTTGATCAAGACGGCGTCGTTTGATTTACGCTTTCTACCATCCCCAGCTTCAAGGGAAAGTTTCTTGAACCAGTCTGATGATATCGTCAGGCTTGTCATCGTGGTGGTTTCTGATGATCTCGATCTTCTTTTCAGGGTCGCCATCTCTTGCCGCCAGGACATATGCCGCCTTCTTCGGCATGGCCTGCATAAACTGCCCTGACTTCCCAGTCAAAGATTGGAAGAATTCAAAATATTGCAACATCCTATAGGGGGTCTGACGGTTTCCATAAGCAACCTTAAGCCACTCTGTAAATGCTCCGTCTTTATACGGCTACAAGACTTCCTGAGCTTTGCGGATCCTCTCGCCATGCAGTAGCGTTTTGGCGCTCGATCGCCCTGATCTGGGCTGTGATATCAACTAAGGCCTTGTGGTCGTTTGATATTTGTTCCTCGGTAGCCGTGTTTGCTGCTGACTTGTCGAAAAGCATGTGCTGGATCGCTATATCCTCTTCTTTACTCAATGGCGCTGTGATGAACTCCTCGCGGAAGTTCTGCGATCTTTTGGCCTCTTGAACTTCAAAGACTCCTTGAAGTCTGCGGACTTGGCTGCGTTTTGAAACATTTCCATCGCCTTATCGTTCGCTTTAGACATGTGCCTCCGCTAGTTGAGCTTTCAGGGTCTCGATCTTTTTCAAAACTTCTTTGGCCAATGCCTGGTAGTCCTTCGATGCGCGACTGGCCTTTTCTGTCAGGAAGACAGGCTTACCGTCCAGAACTGCCTTAGGGATTGCCTTATCACGGCGAATCTTTGTCTCGAGGATTTTCCCTTTGAATGCGAGCTGGATCCCCATCAGCAGGGCTTCGTTTATGCTGCTGCGTTCGTCCCAGAATGAAAGGAGGACTCCCAAGACATCGACCTTGTGGTTGCGATTTATCGAATCGTGATACTTGGAAAGGCGCTGCATCGCTAGGACGGAAAATGGCTCGGGGATCGCGCATATCAATGAATAGTTCGAGGCGTAAAAAGCAGAGCGGCAGAGCCAATTGAGGGAAGGGGGGATGTCGATGAAACAAAAGTCATATTGATCCTGAACGTCCTTGAGATTGTTTCGAAGACGCTCATGGGCATAAGGGTCGGAGATCAGCGGCGCCGTAGACTCGATTTGGTCGAGATATGTGTTGGCTGTGACGATGTCAAGATTAGGGATGCAAGTATGCTTGATGACATCTTTGATGGACTTTTCATCCTGTAACACAGGGACAATCGTGTTCATGTCATCGGGAGAAAATCCGATAGAGCTGGTCAAATTGGCCTGCGGGTCAAAGTCAATCAGGAGGATCCGCTTTTTATGGAAATGACTGAGAGCGCCAGCCAGATTGAGAGTCGCGGAGGTCTTCGCCGTCCCTCCTTTGAAGGAACTTGCAACGATCGTAATCATGTAACACCTACATTTCCTTTTAGGTATATCCAACAAATGCGGGGAAGGTCAAGGTTAAATGTAACACGATTGGTACATCATCAGGGTGTGCAGGGTGTCGTGGGGTTACTTTCTCCTTATATTTGCACTATGACAGAGGTGGGGGTGTATCTGTTCCACTTTTTCGGCAATCTTGCACTATGAGAAAGGTGGGATTATGCTGCTATCATATAAAAAGGGAACTATGCCGTATAAAAATGAATTCAGCCCGAACGCGAAGTATTTTAAACCAATAGACTGGCTTCAGGTTCAACATTGGACTGACGAAGGTCTGACTGGCATTGAAATCGCCAAGCGAATCGGGGTACATCCGAACTGCTTTTACAAAAGGGTTTACAAGGAACATGGCTGGTACTGGACGCATTGGAAATACAAGAGATATCTAGTCCGCCGTGGGCTAGACTTTGAGATCCGCGGCGTGAGGTTCCACCACGATCCATACCCGCATATCCAGACCCTAAAATAAGGGTGTTATGGTGCGCATTTTTCACATGCTTTCTACTGTGGGATAAACCCAGGCAATAGACTCATTTGATTGAAATTTGATGTACCAATGTTAAAATGCCTTTTCGCAGTGGGAGAAAGCATGACATTATTAACTCTCGAGGAGCAGAAACGGCGTCACGTTGAATACTTGAGGGAAAAGAACCTCGATGTCCAAGAACTTGAGACGACAGAGGAGTTCATCCGCTGTAAGACGATCGGCCAGACCCAGGGACGTGGCGAGTGCGTTTACAAAAGCACGATCAACGAAATGGAAGGCGGAAAGGTCGGGATTGTAACGTGGGTCAGGTGGTCTAAGGCTGGACAGGGCACATTCAAAACATACGGCATCAAGGAACGCTCCCCCCAAGTTGAGTCCGAAGACGATCCCGTCAAAAAGGCCAGGGCGTTCTTCTTTAAGTTTTGTAACACTGTTGGTACATCAGACTATCTTGATCGGAAAGGGGTAAAGGCCTTCGGTGGCATCAGGTTCCGAGTCGAGGAAAAGTTCGGCAACGTCGCTGTCGTCCCAGCTTATGACATTCAAGGCAACCTAATCGCCTATCAAACCTTGAACGGCGATGGAACAAAAAGGTTCCCCAAAGGCGCTGAGATCAAAGGACTGTTCTTCCCGCTTCAACCTCTTGAAGATAGGAAGATCATCGGGGTAGCGGAGTCTTATGCTACGGCCGCAACAATCCAGGAGATCGCTGATTTCCCAATCGTCTGCGCCTTCAGCAGCGACAACCTCAAAGACGTCGGGGTTGCGCTGGCTAAGAAGCACAAGGAGGCGTACTTTGTCTTCTTCGCCGACAACGATCGACACTTGCCAGACAACAAGGGAATGGAAAGAGCTAGGGACGCTTGCAATGCAATTGGTCGCAGAGCCACTTTAATCGCCCCAGGATTCGATGAAGCCCTGCCAAGCCACGACCTATCAGACTGGAATGACTTAGCGCGCCTGAGGGGCAAGGAAGCGGTAAGGAATCAGATCTTCAATTTTCTGCAACGATGAAAGCCTGGAAAGATAAGAGAGGCCGAAGAAAGTTCTGAGAGGCCGAGGGCTGAAGCCTCGGAGGGATCCGCGAAGCGGCCTGTCAGTTTCTTTTCGGCCTTTCTTTGTTTTTAAACCCCAAGCCTTGAGCCGCCGTTAGGCGGGGGCGAAAGGCCTAACTAACACTACCGTTACCGTTACCGTTCAGGTTTAAAAACCCTAAGTTGCTTATCTTCAACATAAAATAGATTCGAGCGGTAGGGATATCAAGCGTGAGCGGTAGGGATATTAAGCGTGAGCGGTAGGGATATCACTATGAGGTTGATCCGTTTTTAGGTGCTTCTTTTCCTTTTTTTGACAGAACTCAACCCACGAGCTTGCTGGTCTTTGCGATGAAGACCTTGGTAGACTAAAAATTTAAGTTCCTTGGAATATCCTTCTCCAAGTGTGTAGCGATCTCCGTCAGTTCGGATTAAAAAGCGGCCACCATCGTCTCCGTCGCTCAACCAGCGCGTGATGACGCTCTTAAATACAGAGTCTGGCAGACCTGATTGTTTCTGAAAGGATTTCCACGTCTCGTCTTTTATCTCAATTGACCCAAAGGTGGCCAGGTCGATAGATTTATTTGTGAATTCTTCCATGATAAGCATCTGCAACAGCGATTGTCCTGCGTGGTAGTTTGATGAGGATGTAAATGGCGGTAGTTCTGGGACTGGAACAAGTAGGCGGGTTCTCTTGTCGGTGTTGAATGTATATCCAGGCATTAATTGCGTTCCCATGATAATTTCAACGCCCTCTTCTCGGTTGGTTTTTCGAGACTTAAACTGTCGCAGCACGATCAAATTTCCGTAACTGCCATCGTCGAAATGGAAATTCATATAAGCTTGAGCGTGTAGTAGTGCCCTTATGGTTGTGGGGGCTTCTTTATATTTAATGCCAAGCTTCTCTGCTATTTCTGTCTCGCCTCCATCAAAACGCAAAACCCTTGGATCTGCGCTGCCCTGCGCCCATTTCTCAAATCCAGATTTGCATTCAAAACGCAACAACTTATGATGATATATGGTGTTTAAATTCTGGGATCCCTTTGTGACAATAGGCATTAACTTTGCGTCGATTGTCGGGATATCTGCGACGATTTTTCCTTCGTAGGCGACAGTTCCTTTTGCTGGATCTATCAGCGCTCTGGATGATAAGATCCGACTGACGGGTTTTGAGACGCTCTGCGTTAATGCTGGCAACTGTTTTTTTGCTTTTTCGTACTTTATTTGAAGGTGATCGACCCAGACGGCGTCGGCAAGAATTGAGAGGTATGGGCTGAAAACCGTCGTCAATTTGTTTTCCTGTTTTTCAGGTATCCAAAGATTCCAAGACTGCGGCCGCAATTCTGGTGAATATTTTGATTCTTTAAAGAGCTGATGGCGTTTAAACGAGTCCTCTATGATGGCCTTCGACGCTTCTTTACCTCTTTCCCCTATCGTTTCCAAAAATTCACAAAATGAAAGGTCGAACGAGTTGCAGCCATCTCGATGACATATGAAATTCGGCATATGGGTTCTTTCGGGGATCAGCAGTCCTCCGTCTTGATAAATCGGAAGACACGCAATGCTGCCCTCTTTGTGTGAATAGACCTCAAAAATCTTCTCCTTGAAGGCGCAACAATAATTCACTAATTCCCTTGCTAGGATGTCAACTGCTTTGTCGTCATCGCATCCTTTTTCTTTTAGGATTTCACGGGCGACAACAAAGTGAATTGGGGCTGGGTCTTTTGTGCTGAAAAAAGAGACCATGTGTATCGTGGTTGCCAGCCAGCAAATATCCGTGTCTGTTGGTTGAAGATCGTCGATCATTTTCCAAAGTGGCGCAAGATAAAGCGAATGACTGACCAGCCACTCGCCACGCTCTTCGATGTCCTTTTGGATTCTTTCCCGCATTTCGACAGGGAACTGATCTAATTCAATCATGTATGAACCTGCTTGTGTTTATGAAGTTCATAACCTGGTCGGGGTTTGGTGGGTACTGAAGTTGGTGGATTAGGAAATGAAGAATTGATTTTTTTTTCCTCAAAAGAGTGCCCGTCAAACAGGAAAGCCTTATCAAGACAGAAGCTGGATCCTCTTTTGTATTTCGTGATCGTGATAGAGACGATGTTTTTTCCGTTTTCCTGCGGGACATGTTTTGATTTAAGACTCTCGTTCAGCTCCAGGGAACTGTGGGAGTGATTGAAAACGTCCTCGACGATAGTTGCGGCGTTGTAGACGTCCTTTCCTTCCCGCGTCTCTCTTTTTTCGTTCACCTGGCTCCCTGCAACGACAATCACTTTGTTTTGTTGTGCAAGCCTTTCCAGTCCATATGAGAGTTCTTTGATCCTTTCCCAGCCGTCGGAATCAACGGCGTTGGGGATGATTTGAACGTAGTCCAGGAAAATGACGATCGGTCTATCTTGCAGCCTTTCCTTCATTTTTGAGACAAGTTGGGGGAGATTTTCAAATTGGACGTTTTCAAGGAAAATCAGGTTTTGGTTCTTCTTCCATTTCTCATAGGTAGAAACGGTTCGCTGGAATCCATTCACAAGATCGGGATAAAGAAAGGGGCTTTCCGTTTCCCCACTTTCGGAGTAGCTGGGATCAAAGGCGATGAACCGTTTTCCCCCATCTTGATGCTTCGAGATCAAGTTGAAAAAGTCCTGCTTCACAAAAAGAGGGCTGTTCTCAAACGAGATGAAGACGCAGACGGGATCCTTCTCGACGTTCCTGCTATTGGTCAGGAAGTTGTAGGCCTTCTGTTCCATCCACTTCGTTTTCCCGTGATTAGACATCCCCTGCACGATGATAAGATCCCCAGGGACATAAAATAGGCGCTTGTCTATCTGCCCATATCCAGCCAACAGAACGCCGCTGGAAAAGGTCTCTTTGTGCTGCCCTAGAAACCCCGCTGCGGTCTCCGTGCGCTCCTGTTCCAACTGGGTCTCAAATGAGACCTGTGAAGACTTTTGCTCCTTCAACGCCTTTTCCATCCCCTCCGCGTGCGCGATCGACTCTTTCAGGTTATCTCTTCTTTGCAACTTTTCAAACAGAGCGTCTTTTCCATCTTCATCAATGTTTAATTCCTGAATGGAATCAAATGTAAAATCTGACAGATTTAATGTGTCTGTCATTTGAACTATTTCGCTATCTAATTCGCTGAGTAGTTTCTTAAGGAATTTGGCTTTATAAGTTTGTCTGTAGGCCTCGAAGTTGTTTCCTTCCGCAAAGGGAGATTGGTGAATCCAGTGGTTTGGAAGATTTTCGACTATGGACGTTAGGATCGGCTTGCAATTTGATGGGAAAGCCCAGTTAGATCCTGTAAAAAACCCGCCCATCTCTTTGAATTGTTTGAGAAGAGGCCGCAGATCTCCTTTGCCAATCAACATTAAATATTCATTCTCGCTCATCTTCATCACCTTTCATAAATCGATCTAGTTCTTCGATAGGAATTTTCCAGTTTCCAGCCTTATTTAGCTGGAAGGCGCGCAGAGATCCACTTTTGATCGCACGGCGGATCGTATCGACACTAACGTCTAACATGATGGCTGCTTCTTTCAAACTTAAGACTTTTTTTTCCATCGACCGCATGACCTTTTCAAGCTGTAGGATCCGCTCTGGCGGCAGCTTCTTGATGTCATCAGCAAGCTTGTCCAGTCTTTCCTTTATGCTGCGATCTTCGTCAGGGCGTTTCTTACGCTTTCGTGATTCCATTTATTGCCATTGCGGTTGAATATTTGACGCTGATTGAGTTCGTTTGCGATCTGGCGGATGCTGTGACCTTCCGTACGCAGTTCTTTGATCTGGGCAAGGATAGCTTGCTCTGCGGGGCTTTCTTCGATTCGGTTGCCTTCTGCAAGTTGGAATCCAAAGGGGATGTACCCGACGCGCTCACCGCGGGCTTTCTTTGCTGCCATTGCATCCCTTGTCCGTCCTCGAATGATGTTCCTTTCAAACTCAGCAAAGGCATCAATCATTCGTCTCATCAGAATGTCAGTAGCTCCGTTGCTGTCTGTTCCTTCCCCAGCAGCGGAAATTAGCTTTGCGTTCTTTCTCTCAACCCCAGCCTCGATCATGGCAACGGCGAAAGGATCCCGACCTAGACGGTCTCTTTTAGCGACAAGGAGGACATCGCCTTTGTTCAACATCGAAATGGCTTGTAGTAGAGCCGGCCTTTTGTCCAGACCCGTGGATCCGCTAATAGCTTCTTCGATGAAAACCTGGGAGATTTCCATGCCTTGTCTTTCTGCCCATACCTTGCAAGCGGCTTCTTGAGCCGCCAGGCCTGCGCCTGACTCGACTTGCTGATCTGTGGAAACACGGAGGTAAGCGAATACTTTCATAACATCCCTCGTTTGCTAGGATTGAATGTATCATATCTCTTGTTTTTTATGCAAATTTGTGCAAAATTATTATTTATGATAAAAATATTTTGCCAAGCTACCACCCCGTAGCCTGACAGAAGAGGTTGTAAAATTAAAAATTTAACTGATGATGATCCTTCCCAGACCATACCAAACTGACTGTCTTCTATCTGTTCTTGACCGCTTCTCTAATCAAGTAACACGCCAGCTCATATCTATGCCGACAGGAACGGGAAAGACCGTTATCTTTTCCCTGATTGCCAGACAACGCGAAGGCCGCGTCCTGATTTTAGCGCATAGAGATGAGCTGCTGGCGCAAGCCCGCAATAAGCTCAATATGATCTGGCCAGAGGCGTCGGTCGGGATTGTCCGCGCCGCGTCCGATGAGGTCGATGCTCAAGTCGTGATCGCATCCGTTCAGACCGCTAGCAGGGATCGCAGGCTAAAGTCTCTTGTCTCGCAGGACTTCAGCCTTCTCATTTGCGATGAAGCTCATCACAGCGCAGCTCCTTCATATCGGAAAGTCTTCGGCGCTCTGGGTTTTATGAACGGGGATCCCCGAAAGCTACTTGTCGGTGTTACAGCAACGCCGCGACGCGGGGATGGGATCGGACTGGGATCCATCTTTGAAGAGATCGTATTTGAGCGATCCATCAGCACAATGATCTCAGCGGGATATTTAAGTCCGCTAGTCGGGAAGAGGATTGTAACACGCACGGATCTCGGAAGCGTAGGCTTTACGCGGGGAGACTTCGTCGCATCTCAATTATCAAGGGCGGTCAACACCCCAGCTCGAAATGACCTGATCCTCGACAATTACAAGACTTTTGCCTGCGAACGCAATCGGACAATAGCGTTTTGCGCCGACGTCCAGCACGCTAAAGATTTATCGGACACTTTTATCCGCAGTGGGATCTCATCAGCAGCCGTTTATGGCGACATGCCCAAAGATGAACGGACGCGAGTGTTACAAGACTTTTCTGAAGGCCGACTTCAGGTTTTGACAAACTGTTCTGTTTTGACTGAAGGCTTCGACGATGAGCAGATTGACTGCGTCATCTTGGCGAGGCCGACGGCATCCGCTGTTTTATATACTCAGATGATCGGAAGGGGGACGAGGATATACCCGACGAAAAAGGACTGTTTGATCCTGGATTTCGCTGATAATTCTGCCCGTCACAACCTTTGCAACTTCAAAAACACTCTCGATGGCGCTGTTTCTGTTTTAGACGAGCCTGAGCGCGATGAAGTTGATGAAGAGGATGACCACATTGTCGAAGAGGAAATAGGCGATTATAGCAGCATTTCTGAAGGCAAGATTTCAGCAGACCGAATCGAGGATATTGATTTCTTCCGAAGATCAGCTTTTGCCTGGATTCAGGTTGGCGAATCTTGGCATTTGAAATTGACTGCCAGCCGCGACGTTTGGGTTAGGCGTGATGGGGATGGCTTCCGAGTTGTTGCGCACTCTGAAGGTTGTGTGATTCCTCTGGCAGACCGATCTATCCCGCTTAACTATGCGATGGGAATTGCGGAGGACTGGGCACGTGAGCAGACTACCCGCAGCGCCTGGATGCGGAAAGATGCAGGGTGGAGATCGAAGCCCGCTACTCAAAAGCAAATCCAGACCTTGCAGAAGTTCGGGATTCCAGTGACAGGAACAATGACAGGCGGAGAGGCATCGGAGCTGTTGGACAGGAAGATCAACGAGCCTGCGACAGATAAACAGAGGTATTGGCTATGTACCAACGGTGTTACATTCGATCCGAGCATCACAAAGCTGCAAGCTGCTAAAATAATAAGCGAAGCCAAGGGAGGCCGAAATGGGTAAGAAGAAGGCGTGCGTAGTCCCCGAACCCCAGAAACAGTCAGATGAGAAAAAGAAGGTCAAGCCGCCGAAGCTTGAATCGACGCCAGCCAAGCTCTGGAAGGATGAAAACGGCGAATCGCAGTGGGTTTTAGATAACGAACGATGCGCGAAGTCTCACCCATACAAAGACGTCTCAGGCGTCAAAGACCTCGAACTTGCTTTAAGCATTACCACTTCCGCTCAAGCAGCAATCGCCCCTTTCATGGATAATGTAAGAGCTACAAATGTTGTGCTTCAGTCTCTGAACGATTTCAAACCAGAAAATGCCTTTGAAGCGCGGCTTGTGATGCAGGCGATGGCGGCATACGAACACGGCATGTCTTTGATCAGAGTGGCTGCTAAGGCGGATA
>JBGAFY010000032.1:0-10391 GCA_044226975.1 Rhabdochlamydiaceae bacterium | reverse complement strand
AAAATCATAATTGGCCAGCTGCAGCTTAAGATCACCATGATGGCTTCTGAAAGAAAGCCTCCAGCACGATTTTCTAGGTCAATTGAACTACTGCTGCGTTTAAAGCTGGTGAGAATAAACCCTCCCATCTGCTGAAAGAGGTATCCAGAAGTAATGAGTGTGATTGCGACCGATACAATAAAGGTGAACGCTGAGGGAAAGTCTTGGGATTTTGCAACTTGCCCTTTCTTGCGTGCGTCGCGGAGTTTTTTTGGGGTCGCCTTTTCGGTCTTTTCAGCCATAAACCTTGAGTGATTTCACTTCAGTACAGTTTCCACCATGAGATGAAGAGGAAGAATTTCATCAGCACAGAGTGAAGATGGAGGCACAGAGAGCACAGAGCAAATTCTATTCCGTGAACGCCTAAACGTTCACGGAATAACTTCGTCGCCATCGGCGATGTAGATGTTTTTTCTGCTCTGTGTACTCTGTGCCTCCATCTTCATTCTGTGCTGATGAAATTTTTCGGTGTCTTTAGGTGAATTCTTCTTTTTTTAGTCATTACTAAATGTATATAGAGCGACGTCTAAACCGCCAGCAAAAAAATGACGAACTTCATGTGCTTTCCCAAATGAAGCAGAGAAAGCGTCCTCTCGCGGAGTGAGAACAAAGGTCTTGCATCCTGGAGCGGCTTTGTCAGAATGGAACCGTGCGATTGAAGAGTATGTCTTTCTAGATAGTTCAAGTCTTTTTCCATAGGGAGGATTGGTCACGATGACAGTGGGAGGCTTAGGAGGAGTGTATTGAGAGACATCACATTCCTGGACCGGGATCAGAGAAGAAAAATTGGAGGCTGCAAGGTTTTTGCGGCATAATGCTAGTGCTTGTGGATCCCGATCTGATCCAAATAGAGTGTTTGGAGCAAGGGGAATGATCTCTCGGTCACATCGCGCTTTGAGCTGCTTCCACGCCGCTTCATCGTACTCAGGTAAACGATTGAATCCCCAACGATCGCGAAAAAATCCTGAAGGTGTTTTAGTCAGCATCATAGCTGCTTCTATCAGTATCGTCCCAGACCCGCAACAAGGGTCGCAAAAGATGTCCCCATTTTTAAGCCCGCTAATTCTGAGTAATGCTGCTGCGAGCGATTCTTGCAAGGGAGCTATGGCTCCTTTTTGGCGATAGCCGCGTTTGAACAAAGGATCGCCAGAAGTATCGATGCTCAAAACTGCTCTTTGGCTATGGAGAAATAAGTAGATGTTTAGATCTGGATCTTCTAATGAGACGTTAGGACGTTGTCCTGTCTTATTGCGGATTTGATCGCACAGAGCATCTTTAACAACTAACGCAGCAAAATGACTGTTTTTGAGGTTGGGGTTTCGAAATACGTTGGCATCGACAGCAAAAGTTTGGTCTTTGTTGATGTATTGTTCCCAATTCACCTTACTTGCATGAAGGTAGAGGTCTCTGCGGTCGATGCAAGAGAAGGATGCGATAGGCCATAGGACACGAGTGGCGAGCCTAGAACAGTAATTGACAACATAGACCCACTCGATCGCCTTAGGGATATATATCCCTTGATGTTCTTTTGTGATCGAAGGGATTCCGAGTTCTTTGAGCTCAATTGCAAGGAGGTCTTCGATCCCCGGCGCGCATGAGACGAAAATTTTATCCATAAATATTCTGATTAATTGTGGAAGAAGAGGACAACGTCCCCATCTTTAACGATGTATTCTTTGCCTTCTGAACGGGCTTTACCAGCTTCTTTGGCGCCGACCCTGCCATTATAACGGACCATGTCTTCAAATGAGACGACTTCAGCGCGGATAAATCCTTTTTGGATATCTGTATGGATTTTTCCTGCACTTTCTTGAGCATTGGTCCCGCGACGGATTGTCCACGCTCTGGTCTCAATTTCGCCTGTTGTTAAAAAAGTGATGAGATCTAAAGTTTCGAAAGCGCACCGTACAAGGCGATTAAGGCCTGTTTCTTCAAGTCCTAGTGTCTTAAGGAAATCTTGCGCTTCTGTGGGGCTGAGCTGGGTTAGTTCTTCTTCTAGTTTTGCACAAATAGAAATAGCGCGGCTGCCTTCTTTTTCAGCATAAGCACGGACAGCTTTCACATATTCATTTTCCATTGATGGAATACTCGCCTCAGAGACGTTGCATACATACAGCACTTTTTTTGCAGTTAGAAAAGGATAGATTGAAAGATATTCTTTTTGTTCATCAGTCAGCTGCAAGGTTCGGATGGGATGGTTTTGATTCAGGTGGTGGATAGCTATAAGTAAAAAATCCACAATAGGTTGCATCTCTTTTTTGGACTTAGCTTGCTTTTCCATCTTTTTGAGGATGTTATCTGCCATTTGTAGATCAGCTAGTATAAGTTCAATGTTGATCACTTCAATATCATCGATCGGGTCAACGCGTCCGGAGACGTGGATCACATCAGAATCTTCAAAGCATCGGACCATGTGGATGATCGCATCGGTCTCTCGAATATTGGCTAAGAACTGGTTACCGAGACCTTCTCCCTGAGACGCACCTTTGACAAGCCCTGCAATATCGACGAATTTGACGCTAGCCCGTATCAATTTATGGCTATGAGAAATAGAAGAGAGTTTTTCTAGTCGTGGGTCTTCGACTTCTACAATTCCCACATTCGGTTCAATTGTACAGAAAGGGTAATTGGCTGCTGCAGCACCTTTTCTGGTAAGCGCGTTAAAAAGTGTTGATTTGCCGACATTAGGTAAGCCGACGATGCCACAAGAAAGTCCTTCCATACTGACCTTTCATTATTAATATATGAGGATCAAGATTATACACCGCTAAGTGTAAGAAGACAAGAAAACCTCGACAGGTTCTTTACAAAGAGGAAGCATATCATTTAATTCACGGAGGATTACTGTATGCAGGGCGTCATTAATGAATGCTTGGCAGAAAAATTCTTTATTACTGTTCAGTATGCGAGCTAGATATTTCCCAGCAGGTGGCAGGCATAAATTAGGCAGTGTTGTTGTTAGTTCAGCATTGGAGGGTGTGAATTGGGCTAAAATCGAGTAAGGACGGCCTAAGAGATCGCTGGCCTCCTGGAGGTTTCCTTTTGCAATATATCCCCGAATTCTTCCGGAGGAAACATCAGCCCCTTGTATACTTAACTTATCAATATAACGCGTGTTAAACCCAATCTTTAGACCGAGTGCCTGAATATTTTCAGGTGTCCCCAAGCGAGCTTTGCCAAAACGGGCATCTAAGCCACCTACAAGGATTGTAAAAGGATATTTTTTCCTTACATGATCAACAAAGTCTTGATAGGACATTTGAGCTAATGCATCAGTAAAATCCTCTAATAATAACACGTCGACTCCAGCCTTTTTAAGGAGTAGGATTTTATGTTCGGGAGTGGCAATTAAAGGGGCGGGTGGCCGATGTTTTAATACTTCTGCAGGATGATTTTTAAAAGATAGAACAGCACAAGTTCCTGTAAACGAAAGTTCCTCGCGCAAGGTTTGAATCAGTCGTAGGTGTCCGCGATGAACGCCATCAAAACTCCCAATGGTAAGTCCTAGAGGGGGAAGACAAGGGGAAATCGTTTTTAGATCACTTACGATCATAGGACCCTAGCAAAAATTTAGTGAGATGGGTTGGCAATAGACCTCTTTCTCTTAGTTACGCAAGAGGTCTAATAAGAGCTTGTAGCCAATTGAAATCTGGTTGTGCCACAGTTTCCATCTCATGGCAAGCATCTAATTGAAAAGTGCCAGACCTTGTTCGAGTTAATTCTACTAAATGCGCACCTGTGCCGAGTTTTTCGCCCAAGTCATGTGCGATGCTGCGGATATAGGTCCCTTTGGAACATGCAATTTTTAAGTCCAGGAAAGGATAATGATAGGCGAGCAAAGTTGTCTGGAGTTGGACTTGACATGGCGGACGTTTTACTTCTATTCCTTTGCGTGCTAGGTCGCATAATTTTTTTCCACCTTGTTTTTTAGCAGAAAACATTGGAGGAATTTGTTGGACAGTACCTTGGAAATCTTTGAGAGCTGATTCGATTTGAGAAAGTTTAGGAATTTCTTGGGATGTCTTTGTGACCAAACCTTCAGCATCATAGGTGTCTGTTGAGGCGCCGATCATGACCCGACAAATGTATTCTTTGTCCTGACATAAAAGTTGATTAGAAAGTTTTGTATATGTTTTCCCGATCAACATCACCATGACACCGGTGGCCATTGGGTCAAGAGTGCCCGCATGACCAATAGTTCGTTCAGCTGTAATGCGTCTTAAGAATCCGACCAAGGCAAAAGAAGTTAATCCTTTTGGTTTATTGAGGAGGAGAATTCCAGAGTTGTTCATGTCATTTAATGTCTTTCTCTTCAGGAGGCTTCTTTCTAGATTTTTGTTCATCCTGAATTTTATCAAGTAGGTCATGGATGCGCATATGCTGATCTACAGTGGTATCAAGTTTGAAGGTCAGCTCAGGGAAATAACGCATGACAACTTTTTTAGAAGCATTCAAGGCGATAAATCCTGCTGCGGACTGAAGGGCTTCCATTGTCCCTTTTTTTTGTTCTTCTGTCCCTATGACGCTAATGTAGACTTTTGCGTAGTGCAAGTCACTTGTGATGTCAACGCTAGTAACAGTGACCAAAGGAGCAAGCCGTGGGTCGCGCACATCTCGTGTCACGACCTCGGAAATCACTTCTTTAAGCAAAGAATTCAATCTTGCAACACGTTTTTTTGCCATGTGACTTTCTTAAAGCTCTTGTTGTAGGTACGTTATTTCAAATGCTTGGAGCACATCATTTTCTTTGAAGTCACTAAAGTTTTGTAAAAGGATTCCGCACTCCATGCCTTTTGTTACTTCTCGCACATCTTCTTTGATACGCTTAAGGGAGGCTACAGGTCCTTTCCAAATGACTTCTTTATCTCTTACAACCCGGATGTGGTTGTTGCGGCGAATAGTGCCGGTCGTGACTTGACATCCAGCGATATTGCCGAGCTGAGAAGATTTAAAGACAGCTTTGACGACTGCTTCACCCACATCACTTTCTTGAGCAATTTTATCAAGCAGTCCCAACATCAATGCTTTCATGTCGTCAACAGCATGATAAATAATATCATGTAATTTAACTGTCACTTTTAATTGCTTGATCAAGGACTCTGCATGGCTCTCAATTTGAGTATGGAAGCCTAAAATAATCGCTTTTGAAGCAGCTGCAAGTTGAATGTCCGATTCCGAAATCTCGCCTACTTCAGAAGAAACCACAGTGATCTCGACTTTCTTTGAAGGGATCTTCATTAGAGAAGTTTTCAAAGCATCAAGAGATCCTTGAACGTCAGCTCGTAAGATCAAGTGGAGGATCTTCTTTTGTGGTTCTGTTTTCGACAACATCAAGCTTTCTAAGCCCGGTTTTTTTGCGAGTAGGCTTGCTTCATGCTTCTGACCAATTGAGCGTTGGTGAGAAAGATCGCGAGCTTCTTTTTCGCTTTTGACAACGATAAACTCACTTCCAGCTCCTGGAATTCCGGAAAGACCGGTAATTTTTACAGGAGATGACGGCGAAGCCTCTTTGATCTCTTTACCATTTTCATCATGCATAGTCTTTACGCGGGCCCAATGTTGGTCGAAGACAACAGCGTCTCCGAGTTTTAAAGTTCCGTTTTGGACGAGCAGTGTTGCTACTGCACCCATCCCTTTATGCATTTCTGATTCGATCACAGTTCCACGTGCACGAGACGCGGGGTTAGCTCTTAGTTCTAAGATCTCAGCTTGCAATGCTAGCATCTCAAGCAATTCGGGAACGCCTTGCTTTGTCAACGCTGAACAATTGATGGTGATCGTTGAACCGCCCCATGCTTCTGGTAGAAGGTTCTGATCGGCTAATTGTCTGTAGACGTTTTCTTGGTTAAAGTTTGGTTTGTCGCACTTATTGATTGCCACAACAACTGGAAGCTGAGCTGCTTTTGCTTGTTCTAATGCTTCAAGCGTTTGCGCACGCATCCCTTCATCGCCAGCAACTACAAGGACTACGATGTCTGTAACGTCAGCACCTCGGGCTCGCATTGCAGAGAATGCTTCGTGGCCAGGGGTATCTAAAATTGCAATATCGCCTACGGAGGTATGGCAACGGAATGCACCAATGTGCTGTGTGATTGCACCAGCTTCTCCAGCAGCGACATTTGTCGTGCGGATCGCATCGATCAAGCTAGTTTTTCCATGGTCGACGTGTCCCATAAACGCGACAACGGGGGGGCGCAATGTGAGAAGTTCATCAGATGTCTCCTGTATTTCCTGACGGATGGTTTTGTCAGTAATACGTAAACGCTCTGCTTCACTTGTATCAATAGTGATCTGGCAATCAAATTCATGACCAAGGAGTTGAACTGTAGTCTCATCATCAAGCAGGTCGTTTAAGGTTAAAATGACACCCTGCATAAAAAGCTTGGAAATAAGCTGTGAAGCTTTCAGCTTCATCTCAGAGGCCAAGTCTTTAATGCTAATTGGAAGACGAACGCTGAGTTTCTTTGGACGGATCACCATTTCTTCAGTGAATACCGAGCGTGTTTTTACTGGACGTCTTTTACGCCAGGACTCATCGCTGGAATCACGAAGACCTTGGCGGTCACGTGAATCAAATGCGCGAGTGTCACCAAGTTTTTTGCCTGGTTTCACTTCACGAGTTTCTTTTAATTTTCCTTTGTCATCTACTCGAGCTGGTTTTTGAGTTCTTCGCGATTGCTCATCAAGGGGCTTTGTAGGTAAATCTCGTGGAGGCATTGGCCGACGTTGGAAGTCAGATGGAGGGCCAAAGCGCCGAGGTGCAAATCCAGGGCCAGATCCTTCTTGACGAGGTGGATAACCACCACCTTCTCCAGGTCTTCTGCTTTGATATGGCGGACGAGGACCAGATGCAGGGCCTCCAGGGCCGCCGGTACGCGGAGGATAACTACGTGGAGGATAACCACCTCCACCTTCTCTAGTTTGATAACCTTGGCTAGGAGGGCGTTGATAACCGCCTTGTTGGGCAGGACGCTGATAGCCACCTTGTTGAGGTGGACGTTGGTACCCTTCCTGTTGAGGACGTTGGTAACCACCTTGTTGCTGAGGTCTTTGATAGCCTTCCTGATTAGGTCTCTGATATCCGCCTTGATGCTGCGGCCTTTGATAGCCTTCTTGCTGGGGGCGTTGATATCCGCCGCTTTGTTGAGGTGGGCGTTGGTATCCTTCCTGCTGCGGACGCTGTTGATGGAGAGGTCTATGTAGCGGAGCTTGATAAGCGGGCCGTGGTTGTTGTGAAGTAGCTTCAGGTTGTTTTTCAACAGGGGCTTGTGGAGCAGCTGTTTTTTCTAAAACGGGCTCTTGCTCTCGTTGCTCGACAGGAGGCTCGGGCTTCTTTTCCGGAACTGCTACGGGTTTTACTTCAGTTTCGGGAGCAGCAAAAGCTTCCTCCTTCTCCATAGATGGAGCAGGTGGTTCTTGCTTTTTTTTCGCTTCAGCAGCTTTAGGCTTTTTCACCTGATTAAGCTTTAGGGCTTCAGCGAGCTGTGTGTTCTTGATGTTGAGTTTCAAATTTTTAGCCAAGAATTACTCCCTCTTCTTTTGTATTTCCTCGAAAATTTTAAACACGATCTCTGGTCCGATCTCTGGGAATTTTGCAATAATAAGTTCAGGACCAGCCATGAGCAATTTTCGTGGGGTATCATATTCAGAACTTGTAAGGCTTTTGATGATAAGGCTGCTCATTCCGTCGATTCGAAGTTTGTCGTCTAGTGTTGGATCATCAGAAGTTTTGAGTCTTTCGCGTTCGATACCCAGCAATGCTTGGTAATCGGACATTTTCTGAACAATGAGTTCAACTCCTAAAAGTTCAGCGTTTAAGCGAGCGTTCATCCCGCCTTTGCCGAGAGCTTTGGGATAATCGTCATCATTAACAATAATGCTTATTTCAGATCCGTCTTCACTGACATTGATCCGTTTGATCTCGAGAGGGGACATGGCATTCTGTAGAAGCTGGATAGAATCTTCTGCGTAAGGAAAAATATCGATTTTTTCGTTATTGAGTTCTCGGATAATATTTTTCACGCGACTTCCTCTTGTGCCAACACAGGCTCCCACAGGATCTACTTTATTGTCGTTTGAACGGACGGCTATTTTGGTTCGATACCCTGCTTCACGGACAATTCTTTCAATGACAATTGTGCCATCATTGAGCTCAGGAACTTCTTGCATGAAGAGCTGAGTGACAAATTGAGGATGGCTTCTAGATAAAATGACTTCTGCACCGCCGCTATCGGTGTCACGGACTTCATATAGAAGTGCTTGGACCCTGTCGCCTACGTTATATTTCTCAATTTTTGGATAGAATCGATCAGGAAGGATTGCTTCGACTTTACCTAGATCGACGATAAGTGTTGCGCCTCTGACAATCCGCTTAATAGAGCCAGAAACGATTTCATTAATGCGGTGTCGATATTCTTCATAGATTACATCGCGTTCTGCGCTGCGTAGTTTTTGTCCAATAATCTGCCTAGCAGTTTGCGCAGCGATACGACCAAAATCTTGAGGAGTGATGATGATGTCGATCCAATCCCCAATTTGCGCATCGGGATTGAGCTTGCGTGCTTCTTCTAGGATAATTTCTTCGTCAGGAATAGTGACTTTATCAACGACTTCTTTTTGCGCGATAACGTCGATGTTGCCAGTTTTGGGGTGGATGGTCACGGTAACGTTGATATATCCTTTAATTCCTTTACGCGCTGCTGCACGAAGAGATTCTTCAATGGCAGAGATGATCACATCTCGTTTGATCCCTTTTTCGCGTTCCAAGTACTCAAATATGGCGACTAGATCTTTATTCATCCTTGACTAACCCTCATCGTACACAGCATTATAAATTATTAAAGTTGTTTAATTTTACAGGGTTGAACTCTTACATTCAACCCTGATGAAAGAACAGAATTATTCTGTCTCTTCTTCTCCAGCTTCTTTGGCTTTACCAGCCTCGTCTTTTGTCTTGGTCTTTTTAGAGGTGCGTGTCTTTTTAGAACCAACTACGATATCGTCGCGATTATATTTGTTCTTCTCGACGAGGTAATCCTTAATAGAAAGAGAGATTTTTTTATGCTCTGAGTCTAATTTGATTACTTTAGCTGTGACTTCTTCACCTTTATGGATGACGTCCTCAACTTTGCCAAACGGTTGATCAGAAAGTTCTGTTACATGGATCAAAGCCTCGATTCCATTTTCCAATTCAACAAAAGCGCCAAATGCCGTGATTTTTGTTACAACACCTTTGACAAGAGAGTCGACTGGCATTGTCTTTTCTATGGATTCCCATGGATTATTAGAAAGTTGTTTTACACCTAAAGTGATTTTCTTGCTTTCTTTGTCCACAGATAGAACAACTGCTTCTACTTTATCGCCTTTCTTGAATACTTCGGAAGGATGGGATACTTTTTTGATCCAGCTTAAGTCAGAGATGTGGATCAATCCATCAATTCCTGGCTCAAGTTCTACGAAAGCGCCATAATTGGTCAGGTTGCGGATCTCGGCTTGAACACCTTTTCCAACTGGATATTTTTTCTCGACATCTTCCCAAGGATTTCTTTCTGTTTGCTTGATGCCAAGAGAAATTTTTCCTTCTTCTTTTTGAACGGAGAGAACGATCGCTTCCACTTCGTCGCCTTTTTTGACAACTTCAGATGGGTCTGTGACGTTCTTTACCCAAGACATTTCCGATACGTGGATGAGTCCTTCGATGCCGGGTTCGATCTCTATGAATGCTCCATAAGGAACTAAATTGACGATTTTACCGTGAACGCGTGTTCCAGCAGGATAGCGATTTTCAATCTCTTCCCAAGGATTTGACTCTTTTTGTTTCATTCCAAGAGCGACCCTTCCTTTTTCTCTATCAATATGGAGGATCATCACTTCGAGCTCTTGGCCGAGCTGTACCATTTCGGATGGGTGCTTAATACGTTTCCAAGTCATGTCGGTGATGTGTAGGAGTCCGTCGATTCCGTCGAGGTCTAAAAAGACGCCGAAATCGGTGATGTTTTTCACAATACCACGGCGCACTTCGCCAATTTGGATATTGTCGAGCAATTCTGCTTTGCGAGAAATGCGCTCTTCTTCGAGAAGTTCACGACGGGATACGACGATATTTTTGCGTTCGGTATTGATCTTGAGGATTTTGAAGTCGTATGTTTGGCCGAGATACTCATCTAGGCTCTTAATGCGCTTGTTGTCGATTTGCGATCCTGGCAGGAATGCTTCCATGCCAATATCGACCATCAAGCCACCTTTAACTTTGCGCACAACTTTACCGCGGACAATAGAACCTTCATCGCAATTATGTACGATGTATTCCCATTGACGCTGGCGACGTGCTTTGTCTCTAGAGAGAACGATTT
>JBGAFY010000031.1:0-11701 GCA_044226975.1 Rhabdochlamydiaceae bacterium | reverse complement strand
TTTTCGGATAATCCATAAAAATTAATCCGTTCTTGGTTTGCTTTCAGTAATATAAGTCGCTGTCACTGCAACAAACTCTGCTTTTCTTTGAAGCTCTTTAATATTTCTAGCTCCACCATATGTCAAGCCGCTGCGAAGACCTCCTAAGAGCTGATTGATCAATTGGAGGGCAGGGCCACTGACTGGCGCCCAAAAATCGATCCCTTCAGCGACCGTTTTTTCTTTCAACCCTCCATAATAATCATTCTGGAAATCTTCACTAGCCTGCCCCCGGAACTTTGCTTCCATTGTACCTGATTTTCTCTCAGACGCTCTTTTGGGAGCAGAGCTTTCATTTGTAAGGGCAAATAGCTTTCCAATCATCACAGTGCTTGCCCCAGCTGCTAGAGCAAGGACGACATCGCGGCTCGTGCGGATCCCTCCATCAGCAATCAATGGCACACGGAGTTTTTCAGCGATCTCAGCACAATCACGGATCGCTGTAAATTGAGGAACGCCGAATCCCGTCACCATTCTCGTTGTGCATGCAGCCCCTGGGCCGACACCTACTTTTACCGCATCAGCTCCGGCATTGACGAGGTCATGGTAAGCCATAGCAGTGCATACATTGCCCGCAATCACATCCTTGTCAGGATGTGTGCGCTTTAGTTCTTGGATAAAATGGAACATGCGGTCTGAATGACCGTGAGCAACATCAATACACACACCTGCGGCCCCTAAGTCCAGAAGCTCGCGTGTTTGATCAATTTTCTGGATCCCACAGGAAATATAACAATTGTCGCCGAATTTTTTTACCCAGGCTGCCTGTTGCTCAAACGTTGTAAATCGGTGAAAGATAGGCATAGATCCTTGCGCGACTAATATATCAGCAAGCTCATCGCTGATCGTGGTGTCCATGTTAGCGCAAATCAGAGGAATGTGAATTTTGCGATTTTTTGTCATCCACGTTTCTAAGGATGGCTCAGTTCTCGACGGGACGTTGTTAAACTGTGGCACAAGAGCCACATCGTCAAAAGTATACCCTTTTCTTAATTCATCACGCATGAGTCTTTCCTTTATGCAAAATAGTAAAAATGCTTTAAATGAGGTAATTTCTCAAGAAAAAGCGGATTTGGTATAAGATAATCGCTATGATTTCTGTAACCGTGCTCACTAAAAATTCATCCGATACAATCA
Source organism: Rhabdochlamydiaceae bacterium (assembly GCA_044226975.1). GTDB lineage: Bacteria > Chlamydiota > Chlamydiia > Chlamydiales > Rhabdochlamydiaceae > JBGAFT01. Next base: position 10,525 of record JBGAFY010000031.1, on the reverse strand, counting down.
AAGCCACTTTAGATTCGCTTAAGCGTTTCTCAGAGGTGATCATCTATGATACTGGGTCCACAGACCATACCCTAGATATTGCCGCGATCTACCCTAACGTAAAAATTTTCCATGAGACTTTTACAGGCTTTGGTCCCTCCCATAACCGGGCTTCCTCTCTTGCGAGCAATGATTGGATATTGTCTATCGATAGCGATGAGATAGTCACACAAGAGTTAGCCGACGAAATTTTCAAATTAAAATTAGATCCTAACACCGTCTATGGTTTTGAACGTCATAATTACTTTAATGGACGTCATATCCGGTGGTGTGCCGGCTGGCATCCCGATTGGATCATCCGCATGTACAATCGTCAAAAAACTTCCTTTTCTAATGATGCCGTCCACGAAAAAATTCTTAGCTCCAACCTCAATGTCGTAATGTTAAAAAACCCAGCATTTCATACCCCTTACCGTTCCATCGGGGATTTTTTAACTAAAATGCAAATGTATAGCGAGTTGTTCGCCGTTAAAGAAAATAAAGAAGTTACAAGTTCTCTTTCTAAGGCCCTTTTCCATGGGTGGCACGCTTTTTTTAAAAGTTACATCTTAAAAAAAGGGATTTTTGGCGGCAAAGAAGGGTTTATCATCTCTTTGTACAATGGCCACACAGCCTATTACAAATACCTGAAGTTAGCTGAAAAGCAGGCAAAAATCTAGATAGGAAACAGGTCGAGAAGAATTTTTTCTTCTCGACCTGAATGTTAAGAAAGCAGCTTATCTGTTCCAAAAGCTCCCAGACAAATAAAAAGTATTCCACATACGGCTGCACCTACTGCTGGGCCGATACCACATGTAAGTACGGTAATTGCAACAGCTGCTGTGACAAGTAAAATTAGCCCCACAACAATTGCAATTTTTAGGAATAGCTTTTTTTTCTTTATGCTATCAGCTTCTTGTTGCAGATTGTTTATTTCAGTATGTAGTAGCTTAGTTTTTTCAGTAAGGACCTTTTGTCCCACCAAATGATTTTGTAGATTGTCTTTAAATGTTTTTCCTGTGAAAAATTTCAAGAACAGCTTATCTCCAAAGCTTCCTAGAGTTGTTTTCCATTTTTTACAAACTTGGGCACAAGAACCCAGCGTTTGCAATGAGAGGTAGTCAAATATCTTAATGATCAAATCTTTCGGAAGATCATCAATTGTAAAAATTTTAGAAGAAACATGATTTAATTCTTGTTTTCCTTCCTTTGAATAATCGCAAATAATCGCGGACATAATACACCTATTATAAATTTATTTGTTATAATTAATTAAAATAAAACGAAATAGTATAACTAGTATTAGTTTCGCCGTGAGAGGCGAATCCGAGACTGAAAAGAGTTAACCAGAAGTGAAATACAAGAAACAATAACACCCTCAAATAGGGAGCCTTTAATTTTATAAAAGCAGTTATTGTTAGTTTTCATGCGTTTTATTTTATTAAAAATTGCATTTTAAAATCAATTTATCTTTTAAGTCATTGCTCATTTTGTAGAACGGGCTCGAATTTAGGATTTTTGTCCGTTGATTTTGCTAAAACTTTTGTGCTGAACGAGTTAATTATTTGAAGAGCGGTTCCAAGGACCCCGGTCAAATAAATTAACTCGTTCAGCGCGAAAGGATTGTAAAAACAAAAGACAAAAAATCCCAAAGTCGAGACGGAGTTCCCAAAGAGACAGTCTCAAAAGAACTTCTTGAATCTATAAGGTTGACATTCTAAGATTTGTGTCTCTACTTTTTGGTAGAGATTTTTCAATGCGTTTTTTAAAATAATTATTTGACATTTACGCTGTGTTTTTTAAAAATAATGTCACTTTAAAGATTATATACAGAATATAAGGAAACATTATGACTGCACCAACTCTGCCAACTGGAAATAATAACAACGTCCAACAACCTCCGCATACTCATAAAATTTTACGAGATGGGTCTGTCGTCCTAACATGGAGAAAAAACAACACTAATGTTACAGAACAAATGCTTTTAAAACCGAATTGCGGGGCAATAAAAAATAGATTTGATGCTTTATCCGTCCTTGCAGATAATTCGTTATCTTTAAGGCATATTTCAAACTACACACTGTGTTCACAACATGAAGGTTTTTTTGAAGGCAAGGAGCTTCAAATACTCGGTGAAAATGGAAAATGTGGGTTAATAATGAAACGATTTATAAATGGTAACATTAATTTTACTACTCCTGACTTGGGAATTGTGGCCAAACTAGGAAAACTCAGCGGACTAATGTTATATAATGCGTCTGAATCTTGGACCTGCAAAGAAATTACCAGAATAGGTGTGATTGAACCGCAAAGTAGAATTATTAACGAACCCATTACAACTGCTGCTAGTACATCGATGGAATACCCAGAAGGATTTAATCGTGTGTCCGTGATGGAACATACCCTTAAAAATACTAAAGCCGACAACGATCTTTTAAATGTTCACATAGTTTGCCAAACAAGTGAAGGAGGGCTAATATCAAAAAATGGCCTGCCCCTCATGGAAGTTAATAAGAAACTCATGATCGCAATTAACGGGCTTTCAGATGAACAAAAAGCTCAAGCAAAAGTATTTTTGGAACATGGCACAAGCACTGAAATCAATTTAAAAAAAATGGTATCGCCAAATCGCGTAACATTTCTATTAGGTTTTACAGTTCCAACCCTAACGCATATCTACCAAAAATTGGTTATTAAAATTGGAGAAAAGCAATACGAATCCACAGTTTGTCTTTTTAATCAAAAATCGTTGCAAGATCACGCAGTAAAATATGCTGCTTTTGCAAATAACCCTTCGAGTGTAGATTCAGCTCTGCGATCTCCTGCTCCAGCGACCCCTGATACTGCAAACGCTTCTTCCTGGACCGTTGATGAGCATGGAAACTCAGTTCCTGTATTTGAGACAACTCAAACACTATCCCCTAAAGCACCTGGAAAACCTTGCACCCCTTCAGGATGGATTGATTTTGTAGATAAAGTTCAAAAAGAACCGTCAACAACTTCAGTGAAAAGTCCGAAAACACCTGGAACTCCAAGTGAGAGATTTTTCAGTATCCCATCAAATCCTTTCAATTCCTTAGAATCCAAAAAACCTGAATCCATGGAATTAAAAAGAAAAACTGATCTAGCAGGAGCCTTTTTATAAGTCATCTTCTGAAGATGAAAAAAAGAAAACTAAAAAGGAAATAATCAAATAATAGACATTCTAAGTCTAACAGATCAACGTAGGAAATGTTTAGAACATTTCATTAGCTCATAAAACCCCTTATTTGATGGTCGAATAAGGGGTTTTTTGTATTTCAACAGGTTATGATTGTAATTTTTTCATTCGTGCTTCCGCAAATTGAATCTTTCATGCTACGATTTTGTCGTTTTCTTATAATATTATTATTTTCCAGGAAAATAACATGAGTGCAATTCACTATCGTAGTTCAATTTTTCAATTTGAACTTAAATTAACCCAATTAAAAGATCTTCTCGATAAGACTTCTTCATCTGCAACCACTCAAATTCCAATTACCTTTGCGAGTCTTGTCCAAGACGTTTCTCGCAATAAACAGATCGCTAAATTGTTTACCTTGCTTGAGGATAATCTTCCTAAATCCTATGAAACTAAAAGTTCTCTTAATTTTGTCTTCCTTGCACTCAAAAGCGTGCAATACGGCTTAACTCTAACTTCCAATCAAGAATACAAACCTCAATGGAAGGATCTAACGAACGACCAACTCAAAATAAAAATCGAAAAATTACAGAAAAAAGTAGATCAACTTAAAAAAGACTACCAACCCGTATCTTTAATGAAAACCGCTCCAGAATTTCCTAAGCTTGTCACCACTACACCTTCAAGCCCAGATAATAAAAAAGAGAATGAATTGTTTAATTCAGTTAAAGACTCTTTATCAAAGACCGCTAGTACTTTAATGCGAAAAATGAGTTTCTCAGGTTCTGGTTCAGGTTCTGTAAATAAAAGTTCCACGACAACAAAGCAATCTCCTACACGGATGCATGTTGCTGATGTTTTTAGTGATCAAAAAAAGGAACTAGCAGTTTTAGATACCAATACAAACAAAAATGAGGTTTCACCTTTAAAAAAAGAAAAAGAAGAAGTGTTTTTTTGGCAAATTGGGGTGCTAAGTAATCTATCTCAGAACCCACCACAGATTCTTGCAACTTTTAAGGATGAGCTATTGAATGCTATACAAAAAGATCCTGCGTTTATCATGTTATCGAATTCTTGCAAGGATGATAAAGAACAGAACTGTTTTATTGAGAGCTTGTTTTACTATCTTGATGAAGTTCTCTTTAGAGTGGAAAAAGACCTCGATCTTTTTGAGAAAGACTTAGATTCTCAAAAAGTAATAACTAAAGAAACTTTTGTTGCTTATTCATTTTTACTAAATCTTTATTATGTTTCATTAGATCTCGATAAGAAATATTTTGAAAACAAATGGCTCAAACCAAAGTTATTAGATGAGATGCAAAACTTACTTCATTTTGAAAAACAGCTGATTTATTTGGCGCCAAGCATTAAAGAAATACCAAGCTTAAAGCAAGTATGGTTACTCAAACGCGATGTTGAAGCTAAGCTAGCTTACGCCTATCTATGCTCAAAAAACAAATGGTATACACTATTAGCATTTAATAAAGATGATACTCATAAAATGGACCCTTTAAAATCTTCGGGACTTGGACATCGAAAGTCTGTTGAAGAATATCCCCAGTGGATCCTTTCAATTCTTAAAATACAGAAGTCATAATCTATTTATCCAAAGCGAGGACAATGGGCGTTCGGTTTGCTATTGTTCTCGCTTTTTTATATATGTCGTTACTATACCCAAGAAACCTCAAAAGTTAGACTTAAAAAAATATTTAAAGAGCATTCGTTTGATTCTACTAGAGAGTAGTTCTTTTTTGCTTTCTATCCTATCCAATCGAATATCTTGTTATATTATTTTTTAAAGTCCAACTTTAATTTTTGGTATAATAAAACAGAAAATTTGAACTTAAAACGATTACGAGAACACTTGCAGTTTCTGTAAGTTTAAAACGAAGTATTTGTTTGAGAGGATAGCGGCAGTCGGATTTGAACCAACGACCCACGGATTATGATTCCGTTGCTCTAACCAACTGAGCTATACCGCCATTGCGATGAAAATTAGCGGGGGAAGGATTCGAACCTCCGGCCTTTGGGTTATGAGCCCAACGAGCTAACCACTGCTCCACTTACATCGAACCAATACTTTAACTAAGCGCTCAATTACCTGCAATCAATCTTTGTTTTTTATTAAAAATTTTCTCCAAGTACCCCCACGTCTTCTCAATGCTGCCAAGAGCCTGCTCTTTGAGCGTTGCTCCAGCTAACTGCATTTTTTTGTACTCAACTGGGTCCAAAAGCAAAGTGCGGACTTCTTGGAAAAGAGCGTTAATGGCAACCTGCTTTCCTGCTCCAGCAGAGAGGACCATTTCTGCTAACTCTTTTTGCTCTTTCATATGTGGGCCAAAGAGCACAGGGACATTAAGGGCAATAGGTTCAAAAATATTATGTCCTCCGACATGGCTGACAAAACTCCCGCCTACAATTGCTACTTCCCCTATTTGGTAAAGAGAGTTCAGCATTCCCATTGCGTCTATAAGCAGCACTTTTTCTGTACCTGTTTTTTGCGCACGCTCTGAATACTTAAAGAAGTCTATATTGCGCTTTTTTAGGTCCTCAGAGACCTTCTCGAAACGTTCAGGGTGGCGTGGAACAATGAGGATGCGCAACTGAGGGATTTCATTCCATAGGGAAGATAAAGCAGATAAGACCCATTCTTCTTCAGCATCGTGTGTGGATCCAACGACAACAATGCGATCATCTTCAGCTAAGCCTAGTTCAGATAAGAGGAAAGAGCGATCTATATTGGAGAGGAGCTTAGGGGCCGTACTCAGTTTGAGGTTACCTGTGATGCGTAATTTTTCTGGAGGAACTCGGAGTTGACTAAATCGTTTGCAGTATTCTTCATTTTGCACAAGCATGAGATCAAAACAGGAAAAAATTCTTTGGGAAAAGAATTGCGCCCATGCATAGCGTTTTGTTGAAGTGTGCGAGATCTTACCGTTGACAAGGGCGATCTTGGCGCCAAATTGCTTTGTTTGATGGAGTAAATTATACCAAAAGTCGCTTTCTACAAGTATTAGCAGGTCTGGATCAAGGCGATGCAATATGCGGTTAATAGTCCAAGAAAGATCTAAGGGAAGGAAAAAATGAGCTGCAGCATCAGGAAAGCTTCGCTTGGCTTCAGCATGTCCTGTTTCAGTAGTGGACGAAAAATAAATTTTGGCCTCTGGATGATGTTCTTTGATCTTTCGATAGAGCGGGATCACGGCACGTGTCTCCCCCATCGAAACTGCATGGAACCATATCACAAGTTGTTCGGTTTTACTTTGCTTTGCAGGCAGACAAATTCCAAGACGTTCAGGCAGACTTTCACGGTACTTACCATAACGCCACCACTTCCATAACACATAAGGAAGAGAGATGACAGCAATACTGAGCAAAACCACATCATAGAAAAAGGTGAAAATCATTCAGGTATGACCAAATTGAGCAGTTTATTGGGAACATAAACGACTTTTTGGATCTCACCTGTGATGTGTTTTGCGATTTGGGGCTGCTGATGGATAAACGCAAGGAGCTCTTTTTCAGATTTGTCTTTCGGCAGCATCCACTTACCGCGCAGCTTCCCGTTAACTTGGACAATGTAGAGCACTTGGTCATCTTCGAGGTAACGAGGGTCCACTGCAGGAAATGGAAGGTATGTGAGGCTCTCCTTGCCGCCAAGATGCTCCCATGCTTCTTCGGCAAGGTGGGGAGCAAAAGGATAGAGGACCTGGATGAACATTTTTACGACACTGATAGGATATTTAGGCAAAGGGGCAAAAGCATTCAGAAATTCCATCATCTTGGCAATTGCGGTATTGTACTGCATCCCCTCTATGTCTTTGTCGACCGCATTCACGATCCGATGTCCTAATTTTAACGCTTCTAAATCATCTTCTTCAGAGAGCTTATTTGAGAAGAAGATGTCGAAACAACGATTTAAAAAACGACGACACCCTTGCACAGCATCGGTGTTCCAGATTTTCTTTATCAAATGGCCCCATAAACATTTCATAAAGCCGTAGGGAATCTGCTCCAAAAACTTCGATCATATCATCTGGTGTGACGCCGTTTAATTTCGATTTGGACATTTTCTCAATTTGAGTCTGAAGTTCAATGTCTGTTCCTTTTTGGAAAAAATGATGGTCTACTTCTCGGACTTCTTCAGGAGATATATAAGCGCCTGATGGAAGCTGGAAGGAGCGCGCTGTAATAAGCCCTTGATTGCGCAATTTTTGGAACGGCTCTGGTGTGCTGACAAGACCGCAATCAAAAAGGACCTTATGCCAAAAACGGGCGTAGAGCAGGTGTAGGACTGCATGTTCAACGCCGCCGACATAAAGATCGACTGGGAGCCAATAGCTCTCTTTTACCCTATCCCAGGCTGCTTCAGTGTTGTTTGGATCGCAGAAACGTAAATAATACCAACAAGACCCAGCCCACTGAGGCATAGTATTTGTTTCGCGACGTGCTATTTTCCCCGTATGCGAATCTATTATTTCAACCCAGTCCTTGACTTTAGCTAATGGGCTTTCTCCATTTCCAGAAGGTTTGAAGTCGGTAAGTTCCGGAGGACATAAAGGGAGTTCGGAAATATCAAGGACGCGTTTTGATCCGTCTTCTTGATGGATAATAGGGAATGGTTCGCCCCAATAACGTTGGCGAGAAAAGAGCCAATCTCGAAGCTTGTAGTTGACTGTGACTTCCCCTTTTCCTTCAGATGCAAGATGCTGGCTGATCGCTTTTTTGGCTTCTTCGACATTGAGCCCATTAATTGAGAATTCTCGATTGGAGCTGTGGACCATCTTTCCATCGCCCATCCAACATTGTTTTCCAGAGAGGACCTCTTCTCTGATTGAACTGTCCTCTGGATCGATGACGGGAGCAATAGAAATATTGTGGCTCAAAGCAAACTCAAAATCGCGTTCATCGTGTGCAGGAACGCCCATCACAGCGCCTGTACCGTAGTGGAGAAGTACATAATCGGCAATCCATACGGGTACTTGTTTTCCGTTTGCTGGATTGATGGCATATGCTCCAGTCCAAACTCCGCTCTTATCTTTATTGAGCTCTGTGCGCTCCATATCGCTTTTTTTTGCGACTAGAGCTTGATAATCTTTAACTTTTTTAGACTGCTCTGGTGTCGTAATCTCTTCCACAAAAGGGTGCTCAGGAGAAATAACAATGAATGTTGCTCCGAACAAAGTGTGAGGACATGTCGTGAAGACAGTGATCGGTTTATGTGTTTTCTGTTCCACAAAGTGGATCTTTAAGCCTTCGCTGCGTCCAATCCAATTGATCTGTAATCGCTTTAAATAATCAGGCCAATCAAGCAAATCAAGATCTTCAAGAAGCCTGTCAGCATAGGCGGTGATTTTGAGGATCCATTGTCTTAAAGGACGCCTTTCGACAGGATAACCCCCTTCTTTGGATTTACCATTATCTACCTCTTCATTTGCTAAAACAGTGCCGAGGGCAGGACAATAGTTGACAAGGACCTCAGCTTCATAGGCCAGCCCTTTTTCATAAAGCTTCGTGAAGATCCATTGGGTCCATTTATAATATTTCGGGTCGCTTGTTGCGAGCTCTTTGCTCCAATCATAGCTAAAGCCCAAAGATTTTAGTTGTCTGCGGTAAGTGTTGATATTGGTCTCAGTGGTGATTGCAGGATGTGTGCCTGTGCGGATAGCATATTGCTCTGCAGGCAGACCAAAACTATCCCAACCCATTGGGTGTAGGACGTTAAACCCTTTCTGACGTTTGTAACGAGCGATAATATCTGTGGCGGTGTAGCCAGTAACATGCCCAACATGGAGTCCTGCTCCAGATGGATATGGGAACATGTCGAGGATGTAATATTTAGGCCTATTTGGGTCGACTTCTGCGCGGAAGATCTCGCGGTCTTCCCAAATTTTTTGCCACTTTTTCTCTATCCGTTGATGATCATATTGTGTTTTTGACATGGTGATTCTATATTGGACCTTACTATAGAGGTTTGTTATTATTTTTATAAAAATCTTATCATAAAGGCCCATCAAAAAGAAATGAGATTGTGAGTCAGTTGCAAAGCTCAGATTCTTTCGATTTTTTGGACTTTTTGAGCTAATTTTCTTTTGATTTGTTGGGGGTTATGTCAACTTCCGTATATTACCCCCAACAAACCAAAAGAAAATTCGCCAAAAATTCTCAAAAAAGCGACGAATCCTGAATCCGTTAACAGTCTCTTAGTGAGGATCAAAATCAACTTACGTTATTGCCCCCTTAAAAGAATGGAAAATCGGCCAAAATAATCCTCCAAACGGGCGATTCATCAGTTTTGCAACTGTCTCTTGTATTAAAAATTACTCTCCCGTACTCTTGGGGGCTGCTCCATCCAAGGATGTCTTAATGATTGAAATGAGTCCTTTACGGAAGAATAAAATAAATCTATCCGATTATAACTACCGTAGAGATATTGAAAACCGACTTTTAATGGCGACTTTTTCTGCCTTTGAGCTCGAAGTTTTCGAAGAAATTCTATACAGCTCCTTAATGATCCCCGTGCGCAAGCTCGCAAAAAATTTAGATGTCGACGAAGTGCGCTTGGTGCCTATCCTCGAAAAATTAAAAAAAACAGGTTTATTGACTGTTGAAGATGACAATATTGTAGTCGATAAGGAGATGCGCAAATACTATGAGGCGCAAATGCTTAAATTCGATGATGAATTTAAGCCGGGCATGGAGTTTTTACACAACATGTTGCGCAAAGTGCCCATTCCTGTTTTGCCTGTTTGGTATTCTATACCCCGTACTTCAAATAACATCTTAGACTCCCTTGTAGAAAAATTCCTTTTGACACCGCAAATTTTTCAACGCTATCTTCTTGAGCTCAATTTTAATGACCCTACTTTAACAGGGATTATCTTCGACGTCTATAACTCCCCTGATTTACGTGTGAACTCCAAAGATTTAATTGATAAGTATGGGCTCACAAAAGAGCTGTTTGAAGAATACATGCTCCACTTAGAATTTAATTTTGTTTGCTGCATAGGGTATACACGTCAGGGAGAGCAATGGAGAGAGATTGTGACCCCTTTTCAAGAATGGCGTGATTATCTGATCTTTTTAAAAGACACAGAATGCCATTCTATAGAGCCTGCTTCCTCAATTATTAGGACCCGGCCTCAAGACTTCTCTTTTATCCAAGACATGAGCCACGTGCTCAATCTTGTGAAAAATCAACCTATTCCCCTTGTGTCAGAAGGTAACGGTGTATGGAAGCTCTCTCCTGAAGGAAGGGCTTTGGTCTTACGTCGCTTAGAACCTGTCACCGCCCCCAATGATATGACAGAGATCTACCTCGACCAAGTGGTGGCTAAACTACGCCTT
>JBGAFY010000030.1:0-11637 GCA_044226975.1 Rhabdochlamydiaceae bacterium | reverse complement strand
AATGATCGTCTGGATATCTATTTCCGAAAGGCGTTTGCGCACAGCTTCGAGATATTGCTTTTCTTGCATTGCTTCTTTGTCTTGCAGTTTTGGGTCGGGGACCATGACAAGGCGGACGCAATGAGGGTTTGCTATGAGATATTTGCGTAACAGAGAAGGAAGGTAAAGAGGGTCTTTCACTTTTTTGAGCAGGTCCTCAAAAAGAGCATGCATGATCAAAGCGTTTTCTGGAGGACAATCATGTTGTTTTGCAAGCGCAGAACGCATAAACAGCGTCAACCCAAACGGAGCGTGGTCGCCTGTAATTTCAGTGCGAGAAAATTCAAGTTGATGGATGGCGCTCTCAATAAAATGAGGAGGGATGGGCTTCGATGCGATCTCTTTGAGGGCCTCTCGCAGCGCTTTTTCTAGGGCGTCGACATTGTCTTTTTCACACCCCTTGCAGATGATGACGTAAGGGACCTCGCTCATCTCGGTGTCCATGAATGCGTCTGCTTGGGCGCATAGTCCTGTCTGCAGAAGTTTATATTTCAATGGAGATGCATCTGTGTCCATAAGGACAGAATCTAAAACGCTCAAGGCGAGCACAGCTTCTTGGTCTTTTAGTGGGGCAGTGAGCCATCCAAAAGAGACGATCACCTTATTTTCCAATTCTTCTTTGTCCTGTGCAGGATAGGCGACTTCTTTGGTAACAGGCGCGCTGAACCTTGGTTGATGGGGAATGGGCGGTTGTGGGGGGAGGGATTGGACGTTCTTTAACGTCTTTTCGAGAATGAAATCGAGGTGTTTTTTCAATGGGAAGTTGCCGTAAAAAAAGAACAGGCAGCGAGAAGGATCATAAAATTCGTCATGGAAATCAATTAGCTGTTGGTAGGTGAGATCTGGGATATACTTTGGTTCCCCACCTGAATTAAATGCATAAGGGAGATCAGGGCACAAGGCAGTGCACATCTCATGCCATAGGCGAGAATCTGCAGAGGCCATGCTTCCCTTCATCTCGTTATAGACAATCCCTTTGATCTCTAAAGGAGTCTTAGGATTATCAGGCTGCGCGAACTCTAAACGATGTCCTTCCTGCAAAAAACTCTCTTTTTTTAAGAGGGGATGAAAGACAGCATCGAGATAGACCTCAAGGAGGTTATAAAAATCTTTCTCCACCATAGAGGCAGCTGGGTAGCAGGTAAAGTCAGAGCCCGTCAGCGCGTTCATGAAGGTATTCAAACTGCGCCTGTTCATAGAGAAAAAAGGATCTTTGACAGGGAACCGCTTGGATCCGCAAAGCACTGTGTGCTCTAAGATATGGGCCACGCCATTGGAGGAATAGGGCAATGTGCGGAAAGAGAGGCAGAAGAGGTTTTCAGGATCATCACATTCAATATGCATGATGTGGGCGCCAGAAGGTTCATGCACGATTTCACGCAATACGGCGTTGAGCTCTCGGATTGGGGTGATCTTGATAAGGGTAAAAGGGCCGTAGCGGTCATGGACAGAATTGAGAATGGAATGTGTCGTCATGATCCTGGTCCTTGGGTGACCAGTACAACTGATAAGAAGGTTTTCGCCAACCTTTTGGATAGGTTACTAGGACTCCCAAAGATCGTTTCAGTCGTTTTTGGAGGGTAGACGGGTCTCTCAATCCATTTTTGGCTAGATATCGTAATTGCTTGTGCGCGTTCGGCATCTGTTGTATACTCTTTGATTATGAAAACGTTCTTTTGGCAATTCTTTATAAATCGCTTCAAGGATATCTTTAGGCAGAAGTACAAAACGCGCCCAGCGAAGATCCATCATTCTTCAAACTGCCCAATTTGCGTAATTTGATCGACTAAGTTAGGAAATGATTGAGTCTTGAAATAGACTGAATACGGTAAACTAAAAGACAGAAAAGAATAGCGTTTTTTTGTTGGATTGTTTGTATGCTCAATCCACAGAATTGCCACGGATTTTCACCTGACCCGAGCCTTTGGTCGTCGATCATTTTGCTTTCGTCATTACTAGAGTCTACGTAAGAATGGCTCATTACTACTGTAGTTAGTCGTTCTAATATCGCTTCTCTCGAGATCTAGAAAGTCAGGAAATAAATCTAAAATGTCCTGAAGTTTTGCAATTTTGGAGAATTCTTTTGCCATCTGATCAAGGATAAGATTGTCTTGCTTACGGAAGTCTAAGCGATAGATCATGCTGTTTCCTAAAAGAGTTGGTCTGATTAGAGAAGGGAAACGCCACATCGTGAAATTTTCATACTTGAAAAAAAGAGCTTGCCTGCGTTTTTAGGCTCCATCCAAGAAATGTCTTAGTCTTTATTTTTTTTATGCAGAGGCATCCAGAGTGATCACTCCATTCTTTGCTGCGAGGATCACCATCTAGTTGTTCGCTTTTTTCATAATTTTCTAAGTTAGGAACTATCCCTGTAGTGTTTGTGTTGGGGTCATAAACATACGCAGGATATTCAAAATTATAATTCAAGGAAAAGTATGCTCTTACATATTGAGGCTTGGAGTAGAAAAGCAATTTGTCCGCTACGCTCTTAAAGCACAGACTTTGATCCATTTGCACCGGTTGCCCAATAGAAGTGCCTGTTTTTTTGTCCCATAAGACTATTTCATTGTCTATTGATAGAGTGACAATTTTCTCAGCAAGGTATTCAGAAGCAAATTTAATTCTTTTTGCTATGTTGAGAATGGAAGTTTTTTCTAAGGTTTTGTGCAAGATTTCTAGGCTATATCTATTTTGATATTGGGTACTGATGAGAAATGTCTTATTTTTTAAGAAATTTACAGTGTTACAATCTTGAGAAAAAATAATTTTTTTTTGTTTAACGTCTAAGATTTTCAGCTTATATTTATATAAAACCTCTTTGTTGTTTTTGTTCTCGCTTTCAAAATTAGACAGAACAACTGCTAAAAATCCCTCTTCCATCTCATGGATTTGATCTACGGAATAGGGTTCTTTCTCAAGTACAAAGATGAGCTCTTTATTATTCTGCAGATCATAAACAATGACTTTGCCATCTCTTAGAGGAGTAGTTCCTAAGGCCATAGTGCCATCCATGGAAAGTTGAGACATGTTGACGGTTGGTCTTATGAAACGCCTCGTTGTATATAAGCCCTTCATAGCATGGCTATGAAAATCTACAACTTCACGAAGAGTGTTTTTTGGATGTTGGCTCAAATAAAGCCTTCCGTTCGGAAATTGCGTAAAGAACAGTTGTTTCCAAAGAGATTCGGTGTTGGATAGTTGGTAGAGGTGTTTACACACTTTTGAACACGTGATCAATTCACTGAGATTAAGATTTTTCAATATGAGGAGAATGACTTCATTTGGAATTGGGCTAAATGCCCTATGTTCTTGTAAGAATTGAAGAGAGTGTTTACTAACCTCTTGAACAGTCATACATATTTTTTTGTGAAGTAGTTAAGATATACGACAGCTAGGTTAGTTGGAAGTGCAAATGATTGTATAGTAGACTTCTTTCGAGACTCAGCCTCGACTTTAGGATTTTTATAAATCTTTTTTCTCAGAGACTTTGAGTCTTTGTGTCTTTGCGTTGATAATTTTAGTTTCGAAAGAAGTCTAAAATATAATCGATCCAAGAAACCTATCGCATTATGGGGTATATTACCCGCTAAAATTGGATCGAAAATTGGCCAAAATAATCCCGAAAAGCGACGAAAAATTTTATTGAGATAGGTTCTTTAAGGTCCACAATGTGGGTCGGAATAAAAATAGGGTAAGTATTCTATCTCCATCGGAATTGAATTGAGGATAGTAGGAGTTGGGAAACAACATGGATCAAGAGATGTAACTTTTTTAAGAGCTTCTTCATTCCCATTCATCCACAAGCTGATTTGTTCACAGGTTTGAAGATCTTGAGGAGCTTCTGGAACTTTTGTCTTTATATATTTCCATAAGATATGGAGATTGGTGTCTTTTTGTGTGAAACGGGTGATTTGATCGGCCGATGCGATAACTTTAGGCTTATATCCTCCAATTGTAATTGCCATGTTAGTGCCAAATTCTTTCACTTTGTCTAAGTCGGAGCTAATAGTCGTATTGTTTTGTGGATTCATGGAATCGATAAACGTAGCAACGACGCTTTTTAATCCCAGAGCTTCAGGAATTTTTGCAAATTCGCTCTGCAACTTATGTGCGATGAGTTTGAAAACTTTCTCGTCTGTTATCTGTTTCCATTCTTTGCATACGAGTCTACAGTGTAAAGTACCTGTTTTGGTAATGACTTCTTGGAGAATAGCCGCTTTTATTTCTAATGGGAAGAGGTTGATGTTTGAACTAATGCTTGACATGTTTTATCTCAATAATAAATCAAGCATTGTTGAGATTGTTTAATTAATAATCAACAAGTAAGCAATCTATGATGCATCATTAAATCAAATATTGTTTTAGCTTTAGAAATAAGGAGCGCTGTTTTCAGCGCTCCTTAGGTGAGATCAGTTCCAGGTCAGATTCGCAGAAGATTGGTATTCAGTGACGCGTGTTTCAAAAAAGTTCTTTTCCTTGCCGAGGTCGATGGTCTCGCTCATCCATGGGAAAGGGTTCTTAGAACGGTATTGCGCCTTGAGGCCAATGCGCTCTAGTCTTCTGTCTGCGATGTACTGGACGTACTCGCGGAACATCGGCGCTGTGAGTCCGAGGATACCGCGCGGCAAACAGTCTTGGGCATATTGCACTTCAAGCTCAACTGCTTCGCGGATCAAGTTGACCATCTCGTCTTGGAACTCTACAGTCCATAGTTCAGGATTTTCTTCTTTGATACTGTTGATGAGGTCGATGCCGAAGTTAAGGTGGATCGTCTCATCGCGCAAGATGTATTGGAACTGTTCGCCAATACCGGTCATCTTGTTTTGACGATGGAAAGAGAGGATCATCGCAAAGCCGCTGTAGAAGAAGATCCCTTCCATGATGATATAAAAGCCGATCATGTTCTTCAGGAACTTTTGCGCCCCTTCAAATGTCTGGGTGCTAAATCCATCACGCAAGATGTCTTCTGTTAGCTTCATCTCAAAGACGTCTTTGTTATTGATCGAGTTCACCTCGTTGTACATGTTGAACACTTCGCTTTGGTCTAAAGCGAGTGATTCTACAATGTAATGGAAAGCGTGTGTGTGGATCGCTTCTTCAAAGCCCTGGCGTAGTAAGTACTGACGGGCTTCTGGATTGGTCACATGCTTGAAGATTGCTAACGTGATATTATTGCCAACAAGGCTCTCAGCGGTGCTGAAAAAGCCGAGGTTGCGCATGATGACACGGCGCTCATCTTCTGTCAGGGAGTTCGATTTCCAAAGCTCGATGTCTTTGCCCATCGGGACTTCGGTAGGCATCCAGTGGTTTGCGCACCCATTGAGGTAATGCTCCCAAGCCCATTTGTATTTCAAGGGCATGAGCTGGTTGACGTCGACTGTTCCACAGTTGATCAAACGTTTTTGGTGCGCCTTGAAGCGCTTATCTTTTCCCATGCCGCTCGCAGTTGCTGAGGGCTGGGCTATTGTCTCTTCTTCGAATTGGATCATAAATTACCCTCGATATTTATTATTGTTTATTGACAGCTCTCACATCCCTCTTCCAGGCTGCAGCTAGGCGCCTTAAGGGCTTGACGATCTACAGGATGCTTTTTTGCAGGTGCTGGTTTAGCGGCCTCAACTTTCTCTGGAGCTTTTTCTGGCTCTCTATCAACGACGATGTTGCTCGATGCTGATTTGTTCTTCATCCAACGCGGCTGAAGTCCTCGTTTGTTGACGTCCATAGTGGACTTCTCAACTTGTGTCGCTCCCAAAGACCGCAAATAGTAGGTGGTCTTGAGTCCTTTTGCCCAAGCAAAGAGGTACATCTGATGGAGTTTTTTGCCGCTTGCCTCAGCTAAGTAGAGGTTGAGAGACTCACCCATATCGATCCATTTTTGTCTGCGGCTTGCGCATTCGATGAGCCACTCTGGTTCGATTTCAAACGATGTTAAGAAAACCCTCTTGATATCTGCTGGGATACGTTCGATCTCAGCAATCGATCCATCGAAGTATTTGAGGTCATCGATCATCTCACTGTCCCATAGACCTAGCTTCTTGAGGCTTTCGACGAGATAGGAGTTTGGGATTGTGAACTCTCCAGAGAGGTTCGATTTGACGTAGAGGTGTTTGTATGTCGGTTCGATCGACTGTGTGACACCTGTGATGTTGGAGATAGTAGCTGTTGGAGCAATGGCGAGGGTGTTGCTGTTGCGCATGCCGTATTTTTTTACAGATGCTCTGACGACATCCCAGTCCATAGTTGCTGTGCGGTCCATTTCGACAAATCCGCCGCGCTCTTTTTCGAGCAGCTCGATCGTGTCGATCGGCAACATGCCGCGGTCCCACTTAGATCCACGGTAAGTCGCATAGGTGCCGCGCTCTTTTGCCAGTTCGCTGGAAGCGAGGATGGCGTAATAAGAGATCATTTCCATGCTGCGATCGGAAAATTCGACAGCTTCATGGCTAGCGTAGCTGAGGTTCAACATATACAGCGCATCTTGGAAGCCCATGAGACCAAGGCCGATCGGGCGGTGGCGCATGTTGGAGTTTTTCGCTTCTTGGATTGGGTAGTAGTTGATGTCGATCACGTTATCAAGCATGCGGACGGCTGTGAAGATCGTCGCTGCAAGTTTCTTTTCATCGAGACCTTTGTCTGTCATGTGCTCGGCTAAGTTGATCGATCCGAGATTGCAAACAGCTGTTTCTTGCGCAGAGGTATTGAGGAGGATCTCTGTGCACAGGTTAGAGCTGTGGACAACACCGACGTGGTCTTGTGGGGAGCGGATGTTAGATGGATCTTTGAAAGTGATCCATGGATGGCCTGTTTCAAACAACATGCTCAGCATTTTACGCCAGAGGTGGACAGCTTCCATGCGTTTGAAGAGCTTGATTGTGCCCTCGTCGACCATTTTCTCGTATTCTTGATAACGTTTTTCAAACGCAGCGCCGTATAGGTCGTGGAGGTCAGGAACATCGCTTGGGCTGAAGAGCGTCCACATGCCATTGGCATGGACGCGTTTCATGAAAAGGTCTGGGATCCAGTTCGCTGTGTTCATATCATGGGTGCGGCGGCGGTCGTCACCTGTATTTTTACGGAGCTCGAGGAAATCTTCGACGTCCAAGTGCCATGTTTCGAGATAGGCGCACATTGCCCCTTTGCGTTTTCCCCCTTGATTGACAGCAACGGCAGTGTCGTTGGCCACTTTAAGGAATGGGATCACCCCTTGGCTACGGCCGTTGGTCCCTTTAATTGTTGCACCTGTTGCACGGACGTTGGTCCAGTCATTCCCGAGTCCTCCAGCCCACTTAGAGAGCATCGCATCGTCAGAGACTACTTTGAAAATATGGGCCAGATCATCCATCACTGTGGAGAGATAGCACGAGCTGAGCTGTGCAGTTGCTGTTCCAGAGTTAAAGAGGGTCGGTGTTCCTGAAACGAAGAGGAATTTCGAAAGCACATCATAAAACTCAATTGCGCGCTGGTTTTTCTGAGCGCCTTCGTTCAGAGCAAGACCCATAGCAACGCGCATCCAGAAGATCTGCGGAGTTTCTACTCTGCGGTTGTCCTGGTGGATGAAATAGCGGTCATAAAGAGTTTGCAATCCGAGATAGGAGAACTTGTCGTCGCGCTGAAGCTGCATTGCTTGAGCAATCATGTCTAAGTCAAAATCGAGCAGAGCGGCATCGACTCTTTTATGCTCTACAGCTGTTTTCAACATGCTTTTGAAGTATTTGCGATGCGCTGACTCTAAAGATGGGTCTGCTGCGCCCACATTCATTGTTTCCCTATAGACGATGTCGAGCAACAAACGAGAGGCGACTTTCGAATAAGCAGGCTCGATTTCAATTTGTGCGCGTGCTGCCATGATGAGCGCTTGGTCGAGCTCGCTCTCTTTCATCCCTTCATAGAAGTTGACAATGGCGCCTTCGAACAACACTTCTGCTGATACGAGGTCTTCTAAGCCTCTGCAAGCGAACTTAAAGCGTTGCAAAAGGTGCGTTTCAGTGAGGACCTTAGAAGTTTTGTCATGTCCTACAATAGTATATTGACGCTGAGACTTCTCTTCAGACACGTCGCGGTAATGGTCTGCTGGGAACGACTGTTCTCCCATTGCAGCGCGGTTCAAGATGAAGTCCTTGGCGATAGCGAAAAATCCTTCGCGCATTAGTTGGTGTTCAATTTCGTCTTCAAGCATTGTCGCATGAAGATCAGTTCCTGCTTTGGCAAGTGAGACAGCGCGAGCGACAACCTTTTGGGTGATGAGGTTGATCGCTTCTACTGTTGCATCAGAAGGACCTTCGGCATGGCGAGTGCGTCGGAAGGATTCTTCGATGGAGGAGGCGATCTTCATTGGGTTGAATCTAGCATAGCTTCCATCTTTGCGGCGCTCTTTTAAGTTGCGAGGAGAATCTTCACGCAGAGCTTTATGTTGATCGCGGTAAATAATGTAGTCTCTGGCGACATCATGGTATCCTTCTTGCATCAGGATGATTTCTACGACGTCTTGGAGCCCCTCTACTGTTAAGGAAGCGCCTTTTGCAGTGGGAGTGATCGCAGCTGCCACGACGAGGCCGGTAAGTTTTTCGATGATTAGCGTCAAGTCGCTTGGAAGAGCTGCCTCTTTAGATATTTTTTTTGTGTCGCGGAAAGCTGCTTCTAGGGCACGGAAGATGCGTTCACGGCGGAAAGGGACAATTGATCCGTTCCGTTTGACAACGGTAAATTGGCTCTCAAGAGTAGAGTCCTTAACTTGTGCATTTTTAATTGTCGAGGCGATATCAGATGTTGAGGGAGATGCGCTTTTCGTTCCACGGTCCTTATCCATTATATTAGTCATAGTGCGTGCTCCTAGAGGTTATTATTCGTTGCAATTTGGGCGCTAACTGGGAAATCTCTCCCTACTACATTTGGTAGCGCATCGATTCTTATAACACTAAATATAGTAGCTTAATGCTTTTCGTCCACAAAAAATCTTTTCTTTTTTTTAAAATAATTTTTCCGACATATAACGTTCACGTAATCAGCATTTTCTGACAAAGGTCTGGAACGAAGAATGCAGCTTAAATTGCAGTTTTTTGATATGGTGAGGGTTATACCGATCGTGGCTCAAAAATTGAATTTGGGCCGCGCGAAAGCTTCCGCGATTAACCGATCGTGAGTTCCCTAATATTTAAAATATGAGGCGGCGGGCTGACTGGTAACCCTGTGGCTTTGGCGCAGCCGAAATCCGATTTTTGTGCTACGATCGGTTTACAAAAAAACAGTTTTGGAAGCCTTATGCGACGAGTCTACATTATCCCTAATATAATCACCGCTTTTGCACTTGCTTGCGGATTATTTGTGATCTTCAAAGTGAACATGCTCGAGCCTGGATCGGGGAACTATCAGGTGCTCCACACTTCAATTTTGCTTTTTATTGTAACGGCCTTTGCATGTGATGGATGGTGCCTCGCACGCGATGCGTAATGAAAGTGAATTTGGTTTTATTTTTGATTCTCTGGCCGATGCGGTCTCTTTTGGTGTCGCTCCATCTGTCTTGATGCTCAAAAGCCTATCTTTAGAGTGTTTTGTCTTTTTCATTTTTTGCTGTCATTGGCGCAATGCTCTATTCACTTTGTGGAGTTCTACGGTTGGTGCGCTTCAATGTGAAGGCCAACGAGGCCAAAGGGAACAAAGATGCCATGGCCGAACATAAGAAACATTTTACCGGATTGCCGATCCCAGCTGGCGCATTAGCAGCTGTTTCCGCTAACTACTTTTTAGCATCACCTCTAGGTGAAACATTAATTCCGATGAGTAATGAGACAAAGGCTGTTGTGTTGACATGCCTTATGATTATTTTAGGCTACTTTATGGTAAGCCGATGGAAGTTTCCAAGTATCAAGGCCCTCCATTTCCGCGTCGCTTCTTTCCAATTGATCTTTCTGTCCATGATTCATTGTATTTTCATGCTTTACGGCATCCTCTACTTCCTCGCGATCACATTGGCCACTGTTGTTTGGGGATACATTATATTAGGATGGGTCCTTTCGATTATCCATCATCATGGTAAAAATGAAGACTTTCGAAGATTTCGAACCAGAGCAAGAAGATTAAAGGGTCTAATATATGGCATGGATTGTAGCAATGCTGGTGTTAACAGGTTTGTCGTCTATAAGCTTTAGAACTGCCAGGACCAAAGAAAAGGTCTTAGAATTGAGCGTCGCCCTTGCCCGTGCTGAGGAGATGCTCAAAGCACAGACCTTGGCCCCAGATGCTGCCGCAGCTCTGTTCTTAGAAAAAGCTCAAGGCGTTTTAGATCAAAAAGAGCAATCGATCTCCCATATTATAGCGCCATTGAAAGAGTACCTTGGGAAATTCGATGAGAACTTACGCCGCGTTGAATCACAGCGCAGCGGGGACCGAGAATCCTTGCGCAAGCAGATAGAGTCCCTTGCTGATAGCGAAAGACTGCTCCGTCAAGAGACTGCAAATTTGGCAAAAGCACTCAAAGCACCCAATGTCCGCGGTAAGTGGGGCGAGGTCCATTTGCGCCGCCTCGTTGAGCTCGCAGGCATGGTGCGCCACTGTGATTTTTCCATCCAAGAGCACTCCCAAACCCAAGATGGTGCAATCCGTCCTGATATGGTCGTCTACCTTCCAGGTGGCAGGCACATCATCATCGATGCCAAAGTTCCTTTAGAAGCATATCTGGCTGCTAGCCAAGCTAAAGACGAATCAGAAATAGAACAGTTACTGAAAGACCACGTGCGTCACCTGCGCGGTCATATTTCTGCTTTGGGCAAAAAAGGATATTGGAAACATGTTCAGCCTTCTCCAGAATTTGCAGTTCTGTTCCTTCCGACAGAAGTCGTCTTACCGCGGCGGCCGATTATCCCGATCCCTTGCTCATCGAGTGGTCGATGGAGCAAGGCGTTGGGTTTCGCGACCCCAGCGACTTTGATTGGTCTATTAAGGCTATTGCCTGTGGCTGGAAGCAAGAGAGCCTTTCCATTCATGCTGAGAAGATAAGCGAGCTAGGTCAAGAACTTTATAAACGGATAGTCGACATGGCGTCGCATTTCACTAAAGTCGGCAGAAGTTTGCAGACCGCCGTCAAATCCTATAATGAGACGATCGGGACTTTGGGAGACGCGCGCGTGTTTGTTACTGCGCGTAAATTTAAAGATCTTGGAGCCGCATCCTCTTCTGCTGAACGAGCCTACCCAACCCATCGAGCTTCAGACCCGCGAGCTCACCTCTATTGAAGAAAAGTAAAAAATTTAATTAATAAAATTATGAGCTGAGGTTAAGTTCTTATTTAAATGTTAATTAATGGGGCCTGGCTATGATGTATCGCGTGATTATTCTACTAGTTCTATTAATTTCAGCTCAAATTCAAGCATCAAATATTTCGGAGTGTGATTATAAAATACAAGAGTTGCGCGTACTGTTTTACGATTTTAGAAGAGCAGCCGGATTCTATTGAAGACTGGAGCGGGGATAGAATATATCTTAACCCAGAAAGAATACATGTTTCACGAAATGGTGTTGCTAGTAATAGAAGATCTAAGGTTGCAAGTAGAGGCATTTGCTGTCGATAAGAGGTGCTTATTCGCTGCCAAAAAAGAACATGTG
>JBGAFY010000029.1:0-12172 GCA_044226975.1 Rhabdochlamydiaceae bacterium | reverse complement strand
CGCCAAACGGATCGAAGAGCTGATCAAACAATTAGGAAGCTCTCTACAAAGCAATTTGAACCGCAGCGCCTTGAAGTATGCTGTTCAACTGTCCTTAAGTGGGATGTCTGCTCCTTCCCATATCAATAATCTATGGCATGGCCTTCCTTTTTACAAAACCATCCAGCGCATTTATCAAGATATCCCAGGCCAACTTCCCCTGCTCATCAACAAGTTGCTAGCCTTAAAAGATATCTTACTTTGCTCTCAACCGGCACACCTAGTCCTCAGCTGTGATGAGCAAGCCTATCAAACGATGAAAGCACAAAACTTTTATTCCCTGTCGCGCTTGCCTTCTCGCACCACCCTTCCATGGAAAACTGCCCCTCGCCCAACTCCTGTTGTCTCTCAAGCGCGCGTCATCGCTGCGCCCGTTGCGTTTAATGCAGAGGCCTTCCCTACTGTGGGATATTTGCACCCTTTTTCAGCAGCTTTGAGCACTGCTTCTCAATTGATGGAGAACAAAGTGCTGCATGAGAAGATCCGCGAACAAGGCGGAGCATATGGTTCTGGTGCAACTTATAACTCGAATACCGGTCATTTCTATTTCCATTCTTATCGCGATCCTCATATCGCACGCTCTCTTGAACACTTTAACTTTGCAGTCGAGCATATCTCTCAGGGAAAATTTGATGCTAAAGACCTCGAAGAAGCTAAATTAGGGGTTATCCAAGGACTAGAGATGCCTGTTGCTCCTTCTAGCCGTGCTATGACGGCATATGGTTGGTGGCGATCGGGTAAAACATTTGAGATCCGGCAACATTTCCGCGACCGTTTACTTGCTTTGTCTGCCCATGACATCCAGCACGCTGTTGACAAGGGACTTGTTGCCCATAAGAAAGAAAGCGTCTTTGTCACTTTTGCTGGCAAAGAGCTCATCGAAAAAGAGAATTCTGCCCTTGAGCAGATCAGAGGGAGCAAGGTGCCCATCCTTCCTATATAAGATAAGGGGGAAGAGTGGGGGGAAAAGATCGGGCACGGGCACGCACACGGGCTCGGGCACGAAAAAAGAGAATCACCAATCCCACTTCTCCGCTCCCCGATCTTCTTATCTTCTTTCTTCATTTTACCCGATCCCAATCCCCTATCTTCATTCTTCTCGTGCCCGTATCCGTGTGCGTGTCTGTGCCCGATCTTCTTTCTTTCCTCTCTTTCTTTTGGCCCTATTGGCATTATCTAAGGTTTAAGATATAACATAACGGTACTCAATAAACTTATTGAAGGGAGTGTTGCTTATGTTATTGCACCCAAGACACTTTGCGCTTGCTTTAAGCCTGACTGCCTTGACAACACCCGTCTTCAGCGGCAGCAAGTCATTACCGGCAAAGCAAGTCAATTCTACAACAGACGAACCTTGTGCTTGTTCCCCTAAGCAAATTTCGAAGGCGTTCACGAACGTCGCCAAAAAGGCCACACCGGCTGTCGTCTTTATCAAAGTCCAATCGGGCAGCGATCAAGACGATGTAGGGATGGACAACCAACCCAATCCTTTTGACTCCTATGGCGATGATTTTTTCCGCCGATTTTTCGGGTATCCGCCCAATTATAGACAGCAACAACCAGAGCGCCCTCTCCAACTAAGCCAAGGCTCGGGCTTTATCTTTAGCGCAGACGGGTATGTTATGACCAATGCCCACGTCGTTAAAGGAGCCGACAAGATCACTGTCGTGATGAATGATGGTAAAGAGATGGACGCAACAGTCGTTGGAACCGACCCTCATACTGATCTCGCTGTTGTCAAAATCGAAGGAAAAGGTTTCCCATTCCTCAAAATGGGCGATTCTGACGAAATTGAGACAGGAGAATGGGTCATCGCCATCGGCAGCCCTTTCCAACTCGAAGCTTCTGTCACAGTCGGCGTCGTCAGCGCTAAAGGAAGACAAAACTTACGGATCACAGAACTCGAAGACTTTATTCAGACGGATGCGGCGATCAACCCTGGAAACTCGGGCGGCCCTCTACTTAATGTCGATGGGGATGTCATCGGTATCAATACAGCTATAGTCTCGAGGACTGGTGGCTACATGGGGATCGGTTTTGCGATCCCAAGCAACATGGCCAAGAACATCACGGATCAAATCATCGACAAAGGCATCGTCACACGCGGCTTCCTCGGAGTGTCTTTGCAAGCTGTCGACAAAGACATCGCTGATGCTTTCGGTCTTGCAAAGCAAGAAGGAGTGCTCATCTCGGAAGTGGTCAAAGGCTCGCCCGCAGAACAAGCTGGCCTCAAGCAAGGAGACATTATCCTTGAGTTCAACGATGTATCGATCAAGTCTCTAGGGGGTTTCCGCAATGAGATATCCTTGAAAAAACCTGGAACTAAAGTGAAGCTGCTCGTCAGCCGCCAAGGGAAAACAGAAACGGTATATGTGACTTTGGGCACCGCATCGGATGCGATGCTCGCCAGTGGTGGTATCGTATCGAAATTAGGGATCGAGGTCGACAACCTCACTCCAGAGCTCTCGAAACAGCTTGGCTACGGCTCGATGGACACAGGTGTTGTGATCACCCGTATCAAACCTGGATCACCAGCTGCAATGGCAGGATTACGCCCTGGATTTTTAATCACAGCCATCGACCATAAGCCCATCACCAACGTCAATGACTTTAACGATGCAATTAACCAACTTGGGACAAAAAAACGGATCCTGATGCTTGCGCGCCAAGGCAATATGACGCGTTATTACTCAATTAAGATCGAATAACTCACACCTCATCGAGCGGGTGAATAGTGGCTTAAGTTTTAGATGATAAAATCGGCCGCAAGATTTTTGTATAGAACATAGCGTGGAGAACGAGGTGACTTTGTCAAGTCAGTGAGTTCGAACGCTAAGGTCCATGCAAAAAGATGCGGATGGATTGTATCATCTAAAAACTTAAGCCACTATAAAACACCCGCTCGCACCGACCTCTGCCCTTCTCTCTTTGCATTATCTCTGGTTTTGCTATACATACAATTTAACCATACATGCACAAGTAGAAGATCATGCACCCTATTTCTCTAAAAAACATTAAAAGCGTCCCTCTTCCTCTCTTTACAGGACGCGTTCCGGCAGGATTTGCTTCCCCTGCTGATGACTATCTCGATCAAAAGCTCGATCTCAATGAGCTGTTGATCGCGCATCCCGCTGCCACTTTTTTCGTTAAAGTCGATGGAGATTCCATGATCGGCGCTGGGATCCATACCGGTGACATCTTAATTGTGGACCGCGCCCTTGAAGCGCGCTCAGGGCAGATCATCCTCGCCATCCTCAATGGAGAATTCACCGTCAAACGGCTACGCAAAGAAGATGGGCGGGTCCTTCTCTATCCAGAAAACCCTAAATATCTCCCGATTGAAATTCCAGAGAGCTGCGACTTCTGTGTCTGGGGTGTCGTCACCTTTGTCATCCACAGCGTAAAAAAATGAAGAATCATTACTTCTTGATCGACTGCAACCAGTTCTATGTCTCATGCGAGCGGGTCTTTCAACCCCATTTGCGGTACAAGCCTGTTGTTGTCCTCTCTAATAATGACGGCTGCGTTGTCGCAAGGTCTAAGGAGGCCAAGACGCTCGGCATTCCTATGGGCGCGCCTGCCTTCCAATGCAAAGACCTTTTCAAAAGACACAAAGTTGTCGCTCTCTCATCTAACTACACGCTATATGGAGACATGTCGGAAAGGGTGATGGCGGTGCTCCGGCAATTTAGTCCAGAAATGGAAGAATATTCGATCGATGAAGCCTTTTTAGTCATCTCCTCTGATGAACCTCAAGCTCTGGCGAGCATCATCCGCACCAAAGTCCTCCAATGGACAGGCATCCCCGTATCCATCGGCATCGGTCCCACTAAGACCCTCGCAAAAGTCGCTGGAGATCTTGCTAAAGACATTGAGACCGGAGTTTATGAGCTCAGCTGCCCTAAAGAGATCACCGCTCGCTTGAGCTCGCTGCCCGTAGAAGAGATCTGGGGGATCGGCTCCAAGCTTAAAAAAGGACTCAATGCAGAAGGAGTGATCTCAGCCCTTCAGTTCATAGAACGCGACGATGCTTGGATCCGCTCCCATTTCTCTGTGACCCTATTGCGCACAGCGTTAGAGCTGCGCGGCACTCCATGCTTGTCTTTAGAAGAATGCGCGCCTCCGCGCAAATCGATCTTGAGCTCACGCTCTTTTGGCAAACCGGTGACTGAAAAAGAAGAATTACTGGAAGCGATCGCTACCTATATGACAACTGCCGCAGACAAGCTCCGGGCCCAAGGGTCTTGTGCGGAACTGGTCTACGCCTTTGTGACCACATCACCATTCATTGACAACCCTTACTCCAACGGCGCAAGCATCACCCTCGCTGAAGCAACCGATTACACCCCCACTTTGATCACCAGCGCAAAACGGATCATCGAACAACTATACCGCCCAGGGTATGCTTATAAAAAAGTCGGCGTCATGCTGGCCGGCATCACTTCCAACACAGAGCATCAACCTGACCTCTTCCACAAAGACCGCCCACCGCAAAAAACGCGCAAAAATGCAATGGCCGCCATGGACGCGATCAATAACGCTTACGGACGCAAGAGCCTAGTGTTTGCAGCAGAAGGGATAGAGCAGTCATGGAAGATGCAACGAGGACACTGCTCCCAGCAGTTCAACACCCGCTGGGATGAGATCCTCAGAGTCTGTCTGTAATTTCCTTAAAATTCACTGACAGACTCTCCATCACTATATAGAATTAGAATAAAGGAGTTCGTGAAACTTATTCTGAATGAGTTTAAAGATCACAGCAGCTTTCTCTGCAGAAGTGGAAGTACATCCTTCGCAATCATAAAAAGCAAACTCACCAAAACAAGGGTTTTTCAATTGATCGTCATGTGGGTTAGCTTTTTGGCGATTATCAAACAGTGCGTAATAGATCCTTTGATACTCTGCTTTTGGGCCTGGCACACTGCCTGCCCCAGGTAAGTTTTCCATTTGTCTAAAATAATTGAGCGGAGTGATGGCAACGGTAGAGTCTTCGGAAGCAAATATTGGTTTTTCTCCATCCATTTCTTCATACCCTTTACAGCTGTGAGTGTACAAGAAATAGCCCGTTTTTGATATATGGCCTTCCCCTCTTTCTAATTCTTTACCAAATCGCAAAAGATCCCTGTAAAACAAGACGTTGTAGACTCCTCGACGACCGAAGTACATTCCATCCTTAGAAAGGCATGCATACAACTTCATGAAATATTCAATATCGCCTTTGGTACAATCTGCAGGCTTTTTAAATTCCTTTAACACTACTTGAATGGTCTTATCGGCAACCTCTTTCCATTCTTTGCAGACAAAACGAATAGCTTTGTAGTCATTAGGTCTTTCAAAAGCCATTGTAAAAATCAGTTGGTGAATATCTTTGCCCAACGTTTGTATCGTCATAGTCTATCTCTTAGAAAAAGTTTTCTTTTTTTGCGGTTCGATTATAAAATGTTTGGTCTTTCCTGTAACTTTTTATTCGATGAAGAAAAAAAGGTTGCCAAAACTCCATCATTTATTAGATAGTTCGCTAATGTACCGTTAAAAATCGAAGTGCTCATGACCCTAGGTTTAAAAAACTCAGATCAGCCGGCAGATCCTCAAGCTTCTGCTTCTTGGTATCAAGCCCTCCAAGAAATCAAAAGCGGGCTCACAAACCTCCTGCAACTCCATACGGAAGTCGGGAAAAATGGTCTAGCACTCGAGCAATTACAGCACCTCGAAAAGCAAATCCGCGCGACGCACAGCGATTTAGGAAAATGGCTTACTGACCTTAGCGAAGAATCCACGGTCTTTGAATCCTCTGCGATCATTGGAGTTTTCCGAAGAGATTTTCAAGAGATCAACGACATCTATTGCCAGCTTAAGACCAAGCTCAGCGGGGAACCCGCAGACGAACACATCTTTTGCCTCTGCCATCTCTCAGCAAAGACCAAGAGCAATTGGCCCGTATCTTCCCCTGTTCTTTCCGAGCAAGAACTACAAGGCCCTGTGCCTCAATCCGTACGCGCGACCAAGCCCTCATTGCTCATCTTCACTTGCGGAGGAGGACACGGCCACTTAAGCGCTACTAAAGCGATGGGACAAAATGCACATGGACATTACCACGTCCTCGTCGCCAACACCTTAGAAGAAACCTTGGCTCCTAGCGATGTCCTAAGAAAACTGACACTGAACTTATCGCAAGAGAAGCTCTACAACTACCTGCTCAAGAACGAAAAGTTCAAAATCCTCAAGCTGATCACAAGCGGCGGACCTATGTACTTTCGCTTGCAGCAAAGAAAGATCGAAGAACTAATTCGGTTGGAAGTGCTACGCAACAGCCCAGACATGCTAATCTCTTGCATCCCCTATCTCAACCCGATGTTTTTAAATGTCGCTAAAGAGTTCCAACTTCCACTGCTCATTGTCACAACAGACCTCGATAGCACGATTTTTATCAGTGGCATGTCGCCCAAGACCTGTGATCTCAATTATCCCTACTATCGTTTTGCAATTGCGTATGACTCCCCTGACATCCATCAAATTGTGAACCGCGTCATTCCTAAAGAGCGGATCGTCGTCAGTGGATTTCCAGTACGCCCTTCTTTCAACCAAGTATTTTCTCCTGAAGAAATCACCGAAAACCGCGCTCGTTATGGGATCGACCCCAAAGCAAAAGTAGTGTTGGTCATGATGGGAGGCAATGCCGGTCTTGCCATAGAAAACTACGCCCGCATCCTTGCCGATATCCAAGACAGTGAATTTTTTGAAAACGAAGAAGACCATTTGCATGTCCTCTGCATCTGCGGCAAACTAAGCGTCTACGAAGATCAACAAATGTTCGAAGCGATCAACGCGATGAAGACCAAAAGTCCACGCGTCAAAATCCAAGCAATCCCCGCTACCTCTGAGATCCCTTTCCTAATGACGATCGCTGAGGTTTTGATCACAAAACCAGGCGGCTGCACTGTGAATGAAGCGATCTCAAAAAAGCTCCCGATGATCTTCCATGCACCATTTGCATTAATGGACTGGGAAGTCTTCAATATGCGCTTTTGTATCCAACGGAATTTTGGCGCTCGGTTCAAGCTCCATTCTCCACTCGGCCTTCTCACAGGCGGAGAGATCACAAAAAACAAGATCCGTTTATTGCCACTCTTAAAAGAAGCGATGAAGCGGCGTCAAAACGAGACTGCCAAGATGCGCTTTGAGAGAAAGGACTTCCGTAGTGAGTTCAAGAACCTCGTCGATTCCCTTCTCAAAGACGTTGCGAATGCTCAATAGATGCGTCGCCAATCTCTAGGTTTGCGCCTATAAAGCGGACAACTTGGATTTACAGTATTGGTTGAAACAGGGTTTTCTTTCTTACAGTAAGGGCATTTGAAGTTATTTCGTATTGGAATCGCTAAAAAGCGATTAAAAGCATCGTGATAGAAAATAGTCTTTTCATCGTAGACTCCTCTTAAAAACCAATATTTTTTAAATATAAAAATTTAAACTCAATTATTAAATTGTCTTTGCGCGAAAACTGCCTATGCGTGTGCTCTACACTGCACCGCCTGAATTAATTTTAAGGTTCATGCATTCCAAGGAAGTGGAGTCTAAGTTTAGAATAAATTCGCAGTTACAAGCACACACTTTTCTTCGCAAAGATACCTTTATAACTTGAAAAAATGAAATCGATCTTCTGTACACTATTTCTCTGCATTCTCCTTGGATGCTCTAATCCCCCCTCAGCAAAAGATTCAGAAAGATACTCGGAGAGATTTCTTTCTCCCCGTACCCTTAAAAAGAACGGCATCTTTTGAATTAATTTTTTGCAATTCAAACTCAATCCTCGTCCAAATCTTTCCAATTGAAAAAACTCTTGAGCAGATCAAACGGCAGATTCTAGTCGTTGACTATAGATTCGTTCTAAAAAAAAATGCAGATTTTTTGGAACCTTAACCTCAAAAGAATACTTCTTAAAAACTGCGTAACCGCTTAATCACGGTATTGATTTTAGAGTTGCAAAAAAAAACATATTCGCTACGTAATGCAATTAATGTAGATTCAACATTAAAAACATTTTTTATAATAGGTAATTTTTAATTTAAAAATTGAATTAAAATATATAGCCAGACTATTAAATTCTTGGAGATGGTAATATGTCAGCAATCGCAAACCGAACCGAACCAACATGCCAATCGAAATTCAACACCTGACGTTCACAATCAAATAACTAAGAAATAAAGAAAAATGGAAGCACATATTTTCCTTACAAACAAAGAAAACAACAACACACAACGTCATTTTATTTAACTTTAATTTAAACATAATACCTAAAACATCAATCACATCAGCCGTTCTCAAAAATATTCAAAATGAAATAAAAAGTGGACAATATATTCTTACCGCTCTCCATTAGAAAAAACAACTATTCCAGAGCGGTGAAATGCAGCAGACTCAAATCTGTTGAAATCTAATAAAAAAAGGTGCGAAAATCAATGCCATGAAACGATGTGACTTTCTTTCTACGGGCACCTGGAATTACAATGTCCCTATTCTTCTATTTATGCATCTCTATTGTACGTTGCATTAATAACATATACACTGATGAGCGTGATGGCATTATTAAGTACTTAGTAGACAGTGGAGCAGAAGCAATGAAAAAACATGGAGTTTGGCAGTCAAATTAAAAAAGAAGTGTTCTATCCAAAGCGACAAAACCCTTTCTTCCTACCCAAGACACTATAGAAAGCCGTACTTGATAGCACTGAATTTGATGTGGTCGCGGCATGTATCGAGCATGGAATAAACCCTTCTCTAGAGATCAGATTGAGCAATCACTTGAAAACGAAGCACGTGAAAAAATGATACAGCATCAGAAAAAAGCAACCTGATGTGCATCAATACTTCCACTATTCCCAACTAAATCAGACGATCCTTAAGAAAATTGACGTTCAACTAGTGCCTTTAAAGAAGATCTTGCAATTGTGCAAAGGTTCAATCCGCGACGTAAATCTAAGTCGTGCAAAAGAAGTAATCAATCGAGGAGCTAATGTCTTTGAGTCGTTAGATCTAGGTTTTGAAACCAAAGACCTCGAACTCATCTCGCTGTTATTAGAAAAAGGGGCCAAACCTTTAGCTGATCCAAACTAGTTTGAAAAACTAAGCCTCACATGGAAACAATCTGATAAGTTATCTATTGCTATAGCTCTAATTGAGAAAGGAGGAGCAAATCGAATCTAACTTAAGCATTGAGAAAACTCCTTTATATCGCGCTATAGAGTTAGGAAATCCAGAACTCATAATGGTTTAATAAATGCTGGTGCTCAGTTTCAGAAAATTCCTAAAGAGATGTACAAATTCATTCCGGAATGCATTCAAGGAATCATTAATGAATATGGAGCTCAAACTCCAACTAAAATTTCAGCAAGAGATTACTGGCTTACGCATTAAAGTTATGAAGGCGTTAGACATAGAAACTTTGGATAAAGTCATTTTTTTGCGCAAAAAACAGCTGAATGACGCTATTGAATCCATCTCTCAAGCTCTAAAAGGTAGTTTGGCTGCCCTCTCCATTTAGGCTTAGAGGACCAATTAAACCTAGAAGAGAAACTCTCGTCACAGTACTCTCCTGAAACAATCAAAGAGTTATTATCCCAAAAAATTCTACAATCCTACAAAGGATTATTCGATATGCCGCATAGAAAGCAGGGCTCAAAGAAGCGCCAAGAATGGTCTACCACACGTGAAAAATGATCTGTTGAAAGAAAATAAATAGATCGGTTTTACAAAATTAAAACCATTTGCAGTAGTTCAAAGCTCATCAAACTAAGAAATACATAAAAAAGACTGTCCTCAATCTAAAATTCGTCGATTTTAGGTTTCATTTGAGCCAAAAATCGATAGGATACGGACAGTCTCTAACATCTCAATCGTATTATTTATAAAAAATAAATCACATTTATTATGTCATTTCAAACACAAAAATCATCAAATAATTCTATTACTTACCTATTCTTGGCATAATCAACACCAAAGTTCTTCATTTTTATCTCTGGCTGATGAAATAATTATTGAAATAGTCGCAAGAATTCCTCTCAATAATCTTAATAATCTAGCGGTACACGCCTCCGCTATTGTCAATCTACCGCAGTTCTACCAAAAATTGATTCGCATCTGTTTCGATTCAATTCCTACCTTTATGGAAAGGATCCGAAGCAGTTCTTTATTGATGCTATCCATTTTACTCAATCACTGGAAAATGGATCACTGGCGATTCACGCTACGCGACTTCCACAGATGAAATCCGTTTTCGAATGGGTTCATCTGACGAAGGGAGGTGTTGTTATTGGAGAATCCAAGATGCCCAATACACTATTCCCCAAAATAGTGCTTTTTGATTCGCAAACAAAAAAGGCAACGGAATTAAAAACTGAAGACAGCGAAGCAATGGTTAGCTTTTGCGAAGAATTGAGCGAAGAGAAAATTATTATCTGCATTCATTCATGTTCAAAAAAAACCTTCAAGGAATATGACATCAAAAATAGTACTTTTGCATCAATAAAATACATTGATTGCAAAGAACTTCAGCATAATAAAAAACCTGTATTTCATTTTTCTTTAGGCCCTGTCCAAATAGATCTTGAACAAGACTCCCTTGCTATCTATAAACACAGAGTCCCTCATCTTCCTCCTTCAAAAATCGATATCGCGTCATTAAATGTATCTTGCTGTGATTGGATAACAGCTCGCTTTGAAGGTCCT
Source organism: Rhabdochlamydiaceae bacterium (assembly GCA_044226975.1). Classification (GTDB taxonomy): domain Bacteria; phylum Chlamydiota; class Chlamydiia; order Chlamydiales; family Rhabdochlamydiaceae; genus JBGAFT01. The sequence continues at coordinate 1,411 of JBGAFY010000029.1, read as the reverse complement.
AATAAACTCCAAGTCCTATCAAGAAAAGCCGTCTGGACTCTTACACCTTTAACACGCTTTGACATACTCAATTTGGCTAATCAGCAATATAAAGAAATTCAAAAACTCTTAAACGCAATTAAATCATTAACAACAAAAAAAATAAGAAATGAGATCGAGCAAAACCTCCTAGCATATGAATATGAGAAAGAGCCAATTTCTCACACAGAGTTTAGTGTCAATTTTTATGATGCAAATTCTCCAAAAAAACTGCAGATAATTCACTATTTTGCAAAAGGAAAAATCAATCAAATAATAGAAACATATGGAATGAATGATAGTCTATTAACATTCCTTACAAAAACAAAAAAAGCGTACTCTGAATTTGATTATATTCCTGTGGCCCGAATTATTTACCCAATTATATTTAAACACTTTGAAAATCTATCTAAAAACTTTTTAAGTGATATATTCAAAAAGAATTATTTAAGTTTATCGTTAAATAAAAGAATTAAGAAGATCGATGAATATCTTTTGCAACAAAACTTTCGAACACAAACTTCTTTTCTTCACTGCGCTCCTTATGAGAAAGAACTTATTGAGCAATTAATCAAAGAAAACTTAGCAAGTAAAGGCAAAGCAACTAATGCGCCTAAATTGCTTAAACTTCAAAACAAGAAATTATTGGTAAAAATTCTAGAAGATACAACAGTCGTTGAAATCCCAATATGAACACTCGTTGTAGAATTTTTTATTGTGGTGACAGATTAAGGATTCGTCATTTGAACCTATCTTGACAACAGCTTAGATAGGTTCAAAAACAACACAAATAAACCAACATGTTAAAAACATTAATATTATATTGTTTTTTAATAAAAATTAATATAAAATAACAACATATTTTAATTGCTTGAAGTAACCAATAAAAAACCATGAACACTATACAACAACCTAGGTCAGAATCTCAGCTCGTCAAGTACGATTCTGCTGATATTCAAAACCATGCTTCTGGCTCATATCGTACGCATAAGAGTGTCTTATCTGGCAAAGTATACAAAGCAGCTGAAATTTTAATTACTCCCGTCACAAAAGGTATGTATTGGTGGGTTATAGGATCAAGAGAAGGACATGGCAAAGGGGCTTCACGCGGTGCAGGTGGAGTGCCTAAACGCTTTGCCAAGATCAAGGCAGTGGCATGGTTTAGTTTTGGTCTATGCGTACTCCCACTCATCTTGCTAGGTATTGTCTCTAAAATTGCTTTTCATCCAGGCAAAGGGAGAGATATTGTCCGCTTTATGGACGCCACTAAAGGGAGCATAAAAAACTATCGTCCTCCTGAGATCGATGAAAAAGGGACCATCCATCTCGCAACTTTCAACGTAGCTAGCCTGCCCTCTCCTATCGATGCGATCAAAGATGTTCTGCCCGCACA
>JBGAFY010000028.1:0-12847 GCA_044226975.1 Rhabdochlamydiaceae bacterium | reverse complement strand
CGTGGTACATCCAATGAGGCCAAGCAGACACGTTGTCCAGATGCCCCATTGCTTCCCAGGAATCTTAAATGTTTTGGGGCGGTTGCTATAACGATAATGCAACCTAACTGCAGCACAGAACATTAAAATGTACATGATCATATACAGCTCTGTACTTAGAGCTGTTAAAAACCAATAAAAAGCATTTACGCTAGGAACTAGAAGAAAAATAAGGCACACGAGGCTTACCAATACTGCTTGAGCAATCAGGATGTTAGCTGCAACTCCTTCCTTATTCTTTTTTGTAAAGAAAGCAGGTAAAAAACCAAATTCAGCTGCATGGAGCAACCCCTTAGCTGGAGAGATCAACCAATTGATCATGGCCCCTGTCGATCCAACTACAATGAGAACAGTGATAACAGGAGTAAGTCCTCTCATCCCAAAAGAGTCAAAAAAGCCGCTGAAGACCTGCATGATCCCCGCGACTAAATTGATTTCCTTTTCTGGCAGTACGTAAGCAATGGCAAGAGAACCTAACATCATCGAGAAAAAAATGAATGTTGTCGCAAGGAAAACTGCTTTAGGAAAATTTTTCTGAGGCTCGCGGATATCATTGACATGGACCCCAGATAGTTCCATTCCCAAGAACGAGGCCATGATTGCAATCAGAGAAATCCAATTTGTCGATTGGCTTAATGAAGGGATCACATTGGTCTTTGTCACATGGATCTGAAGCGGTTGTCCGGTAAAATACCAGACCGCTCCTAGAATCACTAAAAAGACCATCGGGAAAATTGTACCGATCATTGCACATACATTGTTGATCAGCGCAGAAACGTGGATACCGCGTAGATTGATCAATGTAAGGCTCCAGAACACAATCAAAATAAACGACACAAGGTATGTCTTGTTCTGCGCCAGTTCCGGATTTATAAGATAAGCAAAGGTTCCGGCTATAAAGGATAACATAGTTGGATACCAAACCATTGTATTGATCCATTGCAGCCAAATGGCGGCCATAGCCCATTTCTCACCAAAGGCCATTCTAACCCATTGATATACCCCGCCCTTTTCAGGAAATGTCGCAGAAAGTTCAGCAGAGACGAGCGAAGTTGGGATCAAGAATACGAGTGCCGAAAAGACAAAGAAAAATATCAGCGAGCTACCAAAAAGTGCAGCAGCAGGCAAGTTCCTTAAGTTATCTATGGCAGCGATGATCAGAATAGCGAGTGAAAACAATGAGATTTTTTTAGACATGACCAAACTTGTTTTAATATTAATATAATTTTAGCCGTAATTAAATTTAACTCGCATCTAAAAATCATATCCATTCAGGATTTTCTACAGTTTTCTCGGAATGTACATTGCCTGTGTTGATGACTTGCTTAGGTTCAATTAACAACACATGTGCTTCTTCCGCATACGGCAAATGATCGGTACCCTTCGGAACGATAAAGAATTCCCCTTCATTTAGGACGACTTCTCGATCTCGCAATTTGATCTTTAGTTGGCCTTGTATAACAAGAAAAACTCATCTTCATTTGGATGTTGATGCCAGACAAATTCACCTTTAGCTTTAAATATTTTGACATAGTTGCAATTGACTTCTCCCAAAATCTTAGGATTCCAAGCTTCTGAAAATATTTTAAATTTATTTTTCAGGTTCACTACGTCCATGATAGCTTTTCCTAAATTTTTGATGCCAAATTGAGTATATCCGACCATTTAGTTTCTGGAAGTTCGGCACCTATGTGCTGGATTACCGTACTCGCAAGTAAATTTCCTTTCTCTACTCGTTTTGCAATACTTTGATTTTTCAATGTACCATCGAGAAACCCGCCACAAAAAAAGTCACCAGCTCCAGTTGGATCAATTACTTTCTCAACTTCTTGAGCATCAAAATGTTCTATTTTCCCATTCTCATCTTTTACCCAGCAACCATTGACACCCTCAGTCATTACTACCGTCTGCTTAATGTTAAATTTTTCAAACGCTTCTTTAGGGTCTGAGGTTCCAGTTAATGCTTCTATTTCTTTCCTATTTCCAAAAAGATAGTCAACTTTATAAACACAGTCTTCGAATTTTGATTTGAAGTCCTTTACAATATTGTCGCTCGCAAGGTCAAGGGATGACTTTGCTCCATGTTTTTGGGCAGAATTAATGCTTTTTTTAAGTGTGTCGCCAAAAAATATGCTATACCCTTCATTATGGACGAGCTTCATATGCTCGAATTGCTCTTCTAAGACATCTTTCTCAGAAAACTCGATAGAGGCGCCAAAAAATGTTTTCATTGTACGATCATTCGGTGTGATATAACAGTTAACAACCCCTGTTTCACGTTTTCCCTTAGTCAATAAGGAAACTATTCCCAATTTTTTAAGGTAAATTTCCACATCGTCACCATATTCGTCATTGCCATTTTTTCCACATTGGCCGCAGTGATTGCCCATTCTAGCTAAAACTTTTGTGACATTAAAGCAACTCCCACCAAAAGTCATGTGACTATTTTTTTGTTCAGGATTTAAATCTTTCCATTCCTTCTCCACTTCAATTTTACTTTCCGTTGGTACGGTGGACCCTTCAGTTAAATTATGTTTCTTTAAAAAATCTTCACTAACAAATGCAGCGCGATCACGGAATGGATTTCCGATGCAAAGGACATCATAACATTTAACTGCCATAAATTTTTCCCGTTAAACTTGAAAAAGCAAGGATTGTGCTGGTGAAGAAGAATCTTCTCAATATTTTTTTCTTATGTTAAGTAGAAAAATACAAGCTTATGAAAACAATATATCACAGAGAAGAACATTTTTTTGAGTCACTTTCGGCATATCTTAGAAGCCTAAAAAATGCGATCAAGCTCTAGCATCTACATCTTGACTGACTGTTAATATAATATAGGCAACATAGGCCGTAAGTGGAAGTAATGAGCCTAAGGTTCGGGCAAACATCTTCATGGAAGTGAAAGCAACGCTATTAATCACCTTGGGCAATGCCGTTTTTGCAATTGGCAATGCGAGTGATCCAGCAAAAGCAGGCAATGCAAATTTATAAGCACAATTATTTTCGACCGTCAAACGATATAGCAGGGATGCAGAGAAGGAAAAAGCGGCTTTCACTGGGATTGAATATGGCAGTGCCAACATGAGAGCTGTCATCATCACAGCCCGAAAATGTGATTCACAACCAATACGACCTTATAAAAAGTAAGATGGTTGTTTAGGAAGTCTCTGACGATCTCTGTCGGCTTATGCAGAATGTTGTACTTATCAATGAAATTATGAAATCTTAAGGCAGCTGACATTCATATCACCTATTCAAAATTATTTTGAATTGGCGATGATAAACATCCATCCCATTTAATGTAAATCAGGGCTGACGCAACACAAAAGAAATACTCATAATTTCTTGAGAAATTGAATCTTAAAATGAAAAAGACTGCTCAGAGCGAGAGTCGAACTCGCACGGCATTGCTGCCAGGGGATTTTAAGTCCCCAGTGTCTACCATTCCACCATCCGAGCAGAAAAGAAGAGAAGCATAGATTTTAGCTACGCTTCTCGTTAGTTTCAAGAGCTATGTTTTAAAAAAGCCACCATCAAAAAAAGAAACATTACTACGGGGAATCGAAGTCGATGAAAAACTTTGATCGTTAGCATTGTTCATACGATGCAAAGATGTCGCATCTGATCCAGGAAAGTCATCATCATGTTCTTTTTCTTTTTTCTCATGTTTATGATGACGATGCTCGCCCTGTTCTTTTTTTTCTTCTACAGGTTGTTCTTGGTGGGCATTCCCTTCTCCAGCTCCCATGTCTTTGTATCTCGAAAGAGTTTGAGAAATAAGCGTTGGAGGGGGCGGAAAAAGGGTCGAGAACGAGGGGGCAGATTGCTTCTGCTCTCTTTTACATTCTCATGCTCCACTGGTTTGTCATGAACTGGTTGTGATGATTCACTTTCAGTTGAAGATCTCTGTTTGTCGTTCCACTCACGCGGCTCTTGCCTTTCGTCTGGCATGCGACGGCGTCGATGACGGCGACGATCGCGTTTTCTATCCAAACGATGGTCTGCAGGCCCTTCCTGTTGAGGCTCTTCATTACTTGTCTCTTGAGCAACAAATTCATGAGATGCTTCTTCGGATTTTTCTACTGGCTCTTTTTGTCCGCGGATAGGAGCTTCACGCCCTCCGCCAATTTTGATCGAGCGTTCAATGGATGCATTCTTCAGCGCAACTCGAGTCTCTTTCATTTCAATAATTTCATAATCGCCAACAGGCACTAGAAAAGATTTAGGACGCTCGAGCGAGCGGAAGAAAAACGAATTTCCAAATGAAACAACTTCGACAGCATCAACGAAGTACTCTTCTTGACCGCCAGCTTTGCTGTTTCGGACGAGAAGCTTGTATCCGTCTTTAGGTGTGATGATGGTTTCTATTATGGGTTCACGAGTAAAATTCACGTCTTTATTCCATGGTTACAATTTTTCACAATATGGAGGGAATTGCAAATCTCCATTTGGGGTCAAAGTAAGTTTTGCAACTCCCTCTATGGGCCAATTACTTTGGCTCCTGGGACGCTATATAGCGGATTAGGTCGACAATGCGAGAGGCGTACCCCATCTCATTGTCATACCAAGCAATTAATTTATAGAAGCGGGGATTGAGGGCAATACCTGCTCCTTTATCAAAGATACACGAAGAGCGATTTCCAATGAAATCAGAAGAAACAACTTCCTCATCGCAATATTCAATAATTCCTTTTAATTCTCCATGAGAAGCCTTAAGCATGGCCTCACAAATAGCGTCGTAGGTCGTTTCTTTAGAAAGGCGCACTGTTAAGTCGACGACTGAGACATCGACAGTAGGAATGCGAAAAGCCATTCCTGTAAGCTTCCCCCTAACTGCCGGCAAGCATGCGGCTACAGCTTTTGCAGCCCCAGTTGAAGAAGGAATGATATTAATGCTAGCGGCACGCCCTCCACGCCAATCCTTCTTAGAAGGGCCGTCAACTGAAGGTTGTGTCGCAGTCAACGAATGGACTGTGGTCATTAACCCTTCATCGATCCCAAAATTATCAAGTAAAACTTTTACAAGGGGCGCTAGACAATTGGTTGTACAAGATGCATTCGACACCACTGAATCTTTGTAGGGGTCAAAAGCTTGGTGGTTGACTCCCATAACTATAGTCGGCATATCACCTTTGCCAGGAGCTGTGATAATAACCCTCTTAGCGCCGGCTATGAGATGTTTTTTAGCATCTTCAAACTGAGTAAAATGCCCCGTGGATTCAATAACATAATCAATATTTAGGTCTTTCCAGGGGAGCTTTGTTGGATCTTTTTCCGAAATGACTTGTGTTCTAAAACCATCAGCGATGATTGTGTCGCTCTCTACAGAGACATTAAAATTCGGGCGTCTGTGTACGGAATCATGCCTAAGAAGATAGGCTAAGTTGTCCGCAGGGACAAGATCGTTTATTGCGACGACATGGATGTTAAGCTTAGACTCTACAATGATTCGATAAACAAGCCTTCCAATGCGTCCAAATCCATTAATTGCAATTTTCAAAGTCATTCTTATTCCTCCGGTCGATGGTCTACCACAGCAAGCTATAAAGTGTAGTCAGAACGTTATAAACGAGAAATTTATGAATGTAAAGAATCTTGTCGAATTCACGCAGCGATGCTTTCTAGATTGGTGTTTTTTTTAAGTTGTATCACTAAGGCTTGGCTCTAGTGGCGGATTGTGATACTCACATCAAATACAAGGTCAATTCTAATCCAAACTTCGAAAAAAAAATCGGTCGCGGAATATGAGAGATAGGATAGAGCCTGTCTCTAAAAAAGCAGACAGGCTCCGAGACCTTCTATTAAGAGGGTCTAATCTTTATTCAGAAAGGTACTCAATATAGCAAGTGGGAGCACTATCACCAACACGTACACCCTTACGGATAATACGGGTATAACCACCATTGCGATTAACAAAACGCTGACCTAATAAGCCAAAAAGTTTTTTGTACGACTTGGCGATCATCATTCTGTACTTTAGTATCACCCTTTTTACTGCTCGCGCTTCTTTTGAAGAAGAGCATTAAATTGAACCATCAGTTCAGCTACTGCACGGCGTCTGCTTGCAAGAGTGTTTTCTTTGGCAAGCGTAATCATTCGATCGGCATGACGGCGTAATTCTTTCGCTTTTGTAACAGTCGTTTCGATACGCTCATGAGCGATCAAAGACTTAAGCATATTAGCAATCAAGCAGCGTCGATGAGAAGCAGTACGGCCTATTTTAAAAGTGTGCTTACCATGTCTCATGTTTCACTTCCTACTTTATCGGCGAGATATTGGTTAATTAATGTTTTTACATTGTCTCGTGTAATGCCAAATTTAGCGAGGTCCATACCAAGGTAAAGGCCCATTTCTTCGAGTTTAGACTTAATCTCGTTCAAGGACTTCTTGCCGAAATTGCGGAACTTAAGCATTTCGGATTCTGGCATGATGACCAATTCTGCAATTGTATCAATATTTGCTCCAGCTAAGCAATTAGTAGAACGGACCGAAAGTTCAATTTCATTGACTTTCAGAGCCAGCTTTGCCATCAGAGCGTCACGATCTGTATTTGTTTCGATTTCGCCCATATCGAAAGAGATCGGCTGGAATTTGACTTCTTTGAAAACTTCAAAATGAAGGATCGCGATCTGAGCAGCAAAAGTAAGCGCTTCTTCAGGAGTGATTCTTCCATCAGTTGTAATCTCTAGAATGAGACGATCGAAGTCCGTGTCTTGTCCTACACGAGTATTTTCTATGAAGTAATTGACGAGGCGGACGGGAGAAAATGGGGTGTCAATAACAATCTCGTCAACGACCTTATCATGAATAATATGTCTCTCAGAAGGAACATAACCACGTGCAATAGCAACTTTTATGTCAACTCTGCGCGTCATTGGTTTAGTTACTGTAAAAATAACTAAATCAGGATTGACGAGGTCAAAGTCAGATAAACCGAATAAATCTTTAAGTGTTACCGCAACTTGTCCACCGGCTTTTTCTAAAATTTCTGGCGTGATATCAACAATTTTAGAAACAATCTTGGGTTCACGCGCTTGTATTTCATCTTCTGTAGGATGCTTACGTAAAAGCGCTTTTTTAAGATTGAGCACGATGTGCGTCATGTCTTCAATAATGCCTTCTACTGCCATATACTCATGAGGTACTCCATCGATGCGGATCGAAATAATCGCAGGAGACTCTAATGAGCTGAGCAAAATTCTACGGAGAGCATTTCCTACAGTATGTCCATACCCTGGCTCGAATGGCTCCGCAATGATGCGAGCAAATGTGTTGGTCTTGGAAGACTCTTCTATTTTAATTTTACTCGGCAGCTCAAACTTGCCGTATTTAATTGCCATGTTTGATCTCCTATTGATTAATTCTTGATTTCCGCAAAGGGGCTATTCCTTAGACTCTTCGTCGTTTTCTGGGCCTGCACCCGTTGTGCGGAACAGGAGTAGTGTCTCGAATCAATGTAATTGCAAGTCCAGTGCTTTGCAAACCGCGAACTGCTGATTCTCTTCCAGCACCAGGTCCAGACAAATTCACTTCAACTTCTTTCATACCTTGAGCAACTGCATTCTTTGCTGCATCTTGAGCAGCAACTGTCGCTGCAAATGCAGATGATTTACGCGATCCAGAAAAGTTTACTTTCCCAGATGATGCCCATGAAATAACGTTGCCAGACAAATCTGTAATAGAAACAATGGTGTTATTAAAAGACGCTTTTACAAATACAATTCCACTTGGGACATTGCGAGCGACTTTCTTCTTAGATTTAAACGTATTTCTTTTTGCAGCAGGTTTCTGCACTTCTTGCTTAGCCAAGGGATCTACTCCTTACTTTATTTTTTCTTGTTAGCGACAGTCTTACGCTTTCCTTTTCTCGTTCTTGAGTTAGTTCGAGTGCGCTGACCGCGAACAGGGAGCCCTAATCGATGGCGCATTCCTCTATAGGAATGGATACTGATAAGGCGTTTAATGTTGTTTTGAATTTGGCGACGAAGATCACCCTCAACAACGTAGCTTGTCTGAAGAATAGAGTTGAGACGTGCAATGTCGTCTTCTGTTAAATTTTCAGCACGCATGTTCGGATTTAAGCCGAGCTTTACGATGATTTCGTTAGACAGCCGTCTGCCAAGGCCATAAATGTACGTTAGACTGATTTCTAAACGTTTTTTGTCAGGGATATCGATACCTATCACTCTGGGCATGCTACATGGACCTTATGTTTATAAAGTTTGCTAAGTTTATCTCACGATAATGTTTATCTACAAGTAATTAAGAGCATTTCAAATAATATTTACACTTTGACTCTGCTCTTTTTCATAAATCCTTCATAACGCTTCATTAAAAGGTGCGATTCGATCTGTTTCATCGTATCAAGAACAACGCCTACGAGGATAAGTAGCGAAGTTCCACCAAAAAAATATGTTATAGATGCATCAACCTCTAGCAATTTTCCACCAATAGTAGGAAGCACAGCTATGGCAGCTAGGAAAATAGCTCCTGCAAAAGTGATGCGGTTCATTGTCTGTTCTAAAAAGTCTTGGGTAGGCTTGCCCTGGCGTATTCCGGGGATAAATGCCCCATTTTTCTTCATGTCTGAAGCAATCTGCTCTGGATGAAACTGGGTCGCTGTCCAAAAATATGTGAAAAACAAAATTAAAATCACATATACGATCATGTATAAGGTCGTTCCAGGTGAAATAGCGTTAGCAAAACGGCCTAGCCATGAGCCAGTTCCTGCAAATGATCCAATCGTTGCTGGAAACATCAACAGAGAAGAAGCGAAAATGACTGGGATAACACCAGCATAGTTAATTTTTAAAGGAATGTGGGCATTCCCTCCCTGAACCTCGTTGCGGCCAACTATTCGGCGCGCATACTGTAAAGGAATTTTTCTCTGGCCTTGTATAATTAAAATTGTCCCTATAATAATCAAGACAAACACCGTGAAGAGCACAACCAGTGATGAAAATGTCAATTGACCCGGCTCTTGTGAATCAAGATTAAGCTGGCGGATTATTGATCCAATGGTTGAGGGCAAAGATGAGACAATGCCAACAGTAATGATAAGGCTAATTCCGTTACCAATTCCTTTTTCTGAAATTTGCTCACCGATCCACATAAGTAAAACTGTACCAGCTGTCATTGCACACATGACTATGAGATAAAAGAATATGGGTATTCCAAATATCAAGGTCTGTGAAAGCTCTGAAACGATAATCCCTGGATGGCTATTGTTTAATTGAATCGCATATTTTGCAAAGAGACCCGCTTGGAAAAATGCAAGGCCAACTGTTAGGATTCGGATCCATTTGCTCATCTTGGGCTTGCCATAATCATTATTTTCTTTGATCTCTCTTTGAAACGAGGGAACTAAGGCGATAATCAACTGCATGATGATTGATGCCGAAATATACGGCATCACACCCAAAGCAGCAATTGTCATTTGAGCAAATGCTCCTCCAGAAAATACATCCATTAGTTGAAAAAGATTTTGACTTCCGCCAGTAGAATATCGAAACAAGGCCACTGCCTCATCTCCATTAATGCCTGGCACAGGAATAAATGCTCCTATACGGCAGGCTAGAAGAAGTATGAGTGTGAGCATGATTTTTGCTCTCAACTCAGGCAGCATCAAAATTTTTTTCAAACCGTTGATCATCGCTTCTCGCTCTAGTTGATATCAGTCGTTATTCAGTTGTGAGCTTATGGGAAATTTTGTGTTTTTCTAAATATTCTTTAGCAGACGCAGAAAAACCAGTTGCCTCAATGTGAAGCTTTTTCTTGTTCAGCTCTCCACCAGAAATTACTTTCAGTCCAACAGGTGAATTTTTCCCAATGTATCCTTTCTGCATCAGAGTCGCAGCGCTTACAGTTTCTCCATCAGAGAAAACTTGATCGATCAAGGCAAAATTCATAGAGAACATTGTCTTTTTGAAGCGAGCATTTGTAAAACCTCGGCATGGAAGTCTTTTATACAAAGGTTTTTGTCCGCCTTCTTCGCCATAACGTTGACGATATCCACAGCGAGCCTTATCCCCTTTTGATCCACGTCCGCACGTTTTTCCTCTCTTAGATCCAGCACCGCGTCCAACGCGTTGTATCTTGAGTTTTGGTCTATATGTATTCGCTAATGAACTAAGAGTAATCATGCTAACCCTCTTGCTTCTAGGTTACGTTGACGGTTTCTGAGTTTAGTAAGAGCTCTAATTGTTGCACGCACTTGATTAAGAGGATTGCTTGAACCAAAACTTTTGGCCACTACATCCTTTACTCCACCGAGTTCAAGCACAGAACGAACTTTAGAACCAGCAATAACCCCTGTTCCAGAAGGAGCTGGCTTTAGAAGAACTTTTGCACCATCCCATTCAACTGTAATTTCATGGGGTATTGTCGTTCCTTCCATTTCAAATGAAAGAACATTTTTCCTAGCTGCTTCACTACCTTTGCGTATGGCATCGGAAACTTCATTGGCTTTTGCAAATCCAAACCCGATACGTCCTTGACCATCGCCGATCAAAATAAGGGCTGAAAAGCTAAATTTACGACCACCTTTCACAACTTTAGAGCAACGGTTAATGTAGAGGACCTTCTCCTCAAACTCTGTTCCGAATTCTTCAGCTCGTTTGTAATGGCTTTTATGCGACATTGTTAATCCTAAATTCTTGTAACTCTATTAGAACACCAATCCGTTTTCTCTAGCGGCGTTGGCAAGTTCAGCAATCACGCCATGAAACTTATAACGGCCACGGTCGAAAACGACACGCTCGATATTGTTTTTCTTTGCGAGACCAGCTATGATTTTGCCGATTTGTTTCGCAGTCTCTTTTGATTTAGTTGAACTTTTTTGTTTACTAAATTCTTCTGCCAGACTGCCGTAGCTGACGAGGGTTTTACCAGACTCATCGTCGATAATTTGCACAGAAAGATGCTTATTAGATTTAAACACGCTAAATCTAGGCTTATCTGATGTGCCTCGTACATGTTTTCTGACTCGCAATGCTCGCTTAATGCGCTTAGCATTACGGAATTTTATTTGATTATCCATGTGCCGACCTAATTGTTAATTAAAGCTTTAAGCAGCTTTTCCTTTTGCAGCTTTTCCAGCCTTCTTACGAACTACTTCATCTTCGTAGCGAATTCCTTTTCCTTTGTAAGGTTCTGGAGGACGCTTCGATCGGATCTCTGCTGCAAATTGTCCAACAGCATGTTTATCGATACCGGTGATGACAATCAAAATACTCTTATCTACTGTTACTTGGACATTGGCAGGGATTGCAACTTCAACAGGGTGTGAAAAGCCTAACTGTAAGTCAACGTTCTTGCCTTTGATCGCTGCGCGATAACCAACGCCTACAAGTGATAATTTTTTTTCAAAACCTTTGGAAACACCAATGATCATATTGTTCAATGTAGCACGAACAAAACCGTGTGATGTTTTAGGCATTTCTACGTTTTCATCTTTAATTACAGTCAAAAGAGGTCCGTCAACTTTAAGCGAAATACCGTTTGGAAGTTCAAAAGTTAACGTTCCTTTTGCGCCTTTTATATTGACTGTTTTATCATTCGTTTTAATTTCTACTCCTTTTGGGAGAGGAATAGGAGTCTTTCCTAGACGAGACATGGGGTTACCTCAAATCCTTGTTACCAAACAAAACACAATAATTCGCCACCAACACGGTTTTTTCTCGCAGTTTCACCGTCGAGAATTCCCATTGGAGTGGATAAGATCGCAATTCCCATTCCACCTAAAACTTTAGGAATGTCGCGACTTTTAATATAACGTCTTAATCCAGGCTTAGAAATACGCTTTAGATCTTGGATTAACGGCTCGCGATGCTCATCGTATTTCATGTGGATGCGCATTTTGCGTTTTTCAGAATCAACTAAAACATTGTCAACATATCCTTGTTCTTTAAGGATGCGTACAACGCTGTGCTTAATATTGCTAAATTCAATATCGAGAAACCGATGTTGAGCTTGCTTTGCGTTGCGGATGCGCGTCAGAAGGTCAGAAATGGGATCAATTACTGGCATTGAAAATCTCCAAATGTTATTCGGAATCAAAAAGGAAACCCAAATAGTTTTAATAGCTCGACGCATTCGGCGTCCGTTCCTGCAGAAGTCACAAAAGCAATATTCATTCCTTGAGTGCGTTTAATATCATCTAGGTTAAGCTCAGGAAATATTACTTGTTCGGTAATTCCAATTGAATAATTCCCGCTCTTATCGCACTGAGTCGATGAAAAACCACGAAAGTCTTTAATTCGCGGCGAGACAATATTACAAAAACGATCTAAAAAATCATACATCCGTTTTTTGCGCAGTGTTACTTTTAATCCAATCGCTTGTCCTTCTCGCAGTTTAAAGTTCGCAACGGATTTCTTAGCGCGTGTTAGGATAGGCTTTTGCCCTGACAATAAAGTGAGTTCTTTAATGCAATCTTGCACTGCATTCTTATCTTTTGTAGCTTCGGCAATCCCCATGCTGATCACAATCTTCTCGAGTGAAGGGATAAGCATCGGGTTGGAATACTTAAACTTCTCCTGAAGGGCCTGCCTGATTTCTGTTTTGTATTTTTGATTTAATCTAGACATTGCTTAAAACCATTGTTACTCGTTTTAGTCCATCAGTAAAAATCAGATCTTCCTGTAGACGACTTCTTTTGTATCTTCTAAATAAAAAAGCTCTTTGTTCCCACTTTTGCTCATACGTACGCTAAGTTTAATTGGCTTGCCTTGCGGGGTACAAATGCTAACATTTGAAATATGGACAGGTACTTCCATTTCCATTATCTCAGAAGGAGCATTCTGCG
>JBGAFY010000027.1:0-12306 GCA_044226975.1 Rhabdochlamydiaceae bacterium | reverse complement strand
ATTGAGCTCATTAGATGTAGACCTAGATTTTGAAAGCGTCTGATAGTTTTGGTACCCGTAAATAAGTAATAGCATTGCAAAGAACATAAATCCCTTTACAAAGAGGAACGGAGTTATTGCAATCACACAGACCAAACCTAGGATAGTACTGACCTTAGTTCCCGTATCACCCCATCTCTTTTCCAACAGATAGCGCAAGAGGTGTCCTCCATCCAGAGGAGCGACAGGAATTAAATTGAGCAAACACCAAATAATGTTTATCTTGAGCGTAGCATAGAGGAAATAGCGAAAATAATGATTTTCGATCACATCAGCCTTAAGAAGAAAATACGATAAGAAGATCAACAGACTTTCAAGAAGAGGGCCATTGAGAGTGATCAAAAAACGTTGTTTTTCCGTTATGCCTGCTGGATTGTACTGGGCAAAGCCCCCAAAAGCTTCCAAATTAATAGTCGGGCTGGCCCCGAAAAACCGAGCAGTTAGAGCGTGCCCGTATTCATGAACGAGAAGGCTCATGAAAAGCACCACACCCAGAATCACACTTTCAATCGTGTAATCCCGATAGATGTTTGTGAACAGGATCATAAAGATCCAGAATGTCGGATGGATATAAACTGGGATGTTCAAAAATCGGAAGCTCACAACCCCTCCAAATCTAAGAGACCGTTAACAGTCTCTAAAAGAGAGAGGATACTACTTCGCGGGATATTATCGCAGCCTCTCTGCGAAAATTAAAAATCTTTTTACAGATTCTAGGGGACGGGATCATAGCCGCCGGGGTTCCAAGGACCGCATTTGACAAGCCTTTTACAAATAAGCCATAGCCCCTTCCTGGCCCCATGCTTGTGGATAGATTCCAATCCGTACTCAGAGCAACTCGGATAAAAGCGGCAGCATGGTCCAATTAGAGGGCTTATGAGCAAGCGATACCCTCTTATGAATAAGAGTAAAAAATTTCATTAACTCCAACTCATTATAAAGATCTGCCAAAAAACTGATGACATACGCTTAGTCAAATAGTATTTCATTAGAATAAAGAAAGCAAGGGAGTTCTGCGTTACAACGGCGATTGCCTCCCTTTTCCCACTTAATTACCCGATCATTCTGAAGAATTACGAATTTCCAATCACAGTCAACAGGCACTTGACCAGTCCATCCGTTCTCATTTTTTGTAAAGTGCACGTTGATTGACCAATCGGGTTCACCGCGAATTGCAAGAGTATTTCCTAAGCCAACTTCATAACTTACGGTTACTTTAGTGCATAATAAAGGGGGGATTGCAGGCGTGTTTATTGATGTTTCTAAAGGAGGAGGAGCTAGAGGTTCTTGTGGCTGTGACTGTTCGTTAGTGTTGTTATTATTGACGGACGTTGTTGACTGAATGCTATTTTGACCACTTTCTCCATTTGATTTTAGGAAAAATAGAGGTAAGTCACTTTCTGATTTTTCGGCTTTTCCAGGTTTTGTACCAGAGGCTTTAAATTCCTCTTTTAAGATTAAAGTCGCAAGAGCTGGTATGCGAAGCTGAATTTTGATAGGCCTATTGTCTTCGCCTCTTATGATATTTATTTTGGTATTTGTGATTCCAGAACCACCAAATTTTTCGAGGTCACTGCTAAAAATCTCTTCTATAGCTTCTAAATTGTCTAACTCTGGAGCATAAGAACGATTAGGCAGGACAATTTCATAATTTTCCAATGCCTTGTGAGAGAAATTATGCACGATAGCTAACTGCTCGCCATCGCCATCTGCACGATGGTAGCTAACAACTTTATTAACGTTGTCATTTGCATCAATCCATTTAAATCCTTCCATATCTAGCTTGTGAAGGGCCGGATACTCCAAATAGAGATGATTGAGTTCTTTTGTTAGTTCCTGGATCCCTTTATGAAAGCGCCCATGCTCTTGATCGTTCAAGCAATCCCATTCTACAGCAGACAAATGGGATTCTTTGGGATCTTTAATAGAACGTAAGTGCAACCAACTCCATTCATTCTTTTGACCAATTTCATTACCTGCAAAATTCAACTTCAATCCTGGACGGCACATCAAAAAGCTGACCGCTAATCGAATCCCAGCAAATTTTTTCCAGGGATCCCCTGGCATATTTTGGAACATTGTTCCTTTAAGTTGAGCGAATTCATCATGCGAATAAAGCATGACTGTTTTCGCATTTTCTCCATCAGCAAAATTGATGGCATTCGCTATTTTGAATAAATCATGTCGGCCTTCAAAGGGAGCATACAAAGCCTGCAAAATGTCTGCCTGACATCCCATTGCCTGTTTACGAGTAAATCCAACACCTCTTCCTTTTAGATATTTTTCTTTTGGTGACAAAGTTAAATGAGGAAAATTGTGGCTATCTTCTGCGATGATGTGTACTTCAGGGTATTTTTCATGAACTTGTGTAGTAAGTTCTCTACAAAAGCGTATTGCATCTAGATTCAAATGATTTCCTTTGTGATTGGCGACAAAGCCTTTTCTGCCCATTCCAAAATCAAATAAAGGAGCCACAGCATCAATGCGCAATCCGTCAATGTGCATATCGAGCCAAAAGTTAGCACTTGAAATAAGAAAATCTCGCACGTCTTGTTTAGCAAAATCAAAAGCCATAGTTTTCCATTCAGGGTATTCTGCTCTATCAGGATGGGAGTCTTCAAAAAATGCAGAGCCGTCGAAATTAGCAAGACCAAAATCCTCTTTGGCCATATGAGCTGGAATCCAGTCAAGAATGATGCCTATTCCGTTCCGATGGAATAAGTCAACCATCTTTTGGAAATCTTGGATAGATCCCATGCGATAGGTAGGAGCAAAAAAACCAGACACGCGATATCCCCACGAATCACTTTTGGGGTGCTCTAGAATACCCATCATTTGCACATGTGTGTATTTCATGTTCTTACAGTAATTGAGCAAGCTGTCTGGGCTACTAGCATCAGCGAGTTCTAGATAGGTCATTAATTGACCTTTGGCGCCTTTTTTCCAGAATGCAGGATAGACTTCATAAATATTGCATGGTTTGTTGTGTGAGCGTTCTGCCATCCATATTTTATCGCCCCATTTATAAGTGAAAGGGTTAGAAACCTGAGACTCTAAATTCACGCGTGTTTCGAAATCTAGCAGTGATTCAGAAAGTTCCGGTTGCCCACAACGGAAACATTGGAAACTAAAAGGATCAATTTTTCTTAATTTTTCGCCAGTTTGCGTTTTAATTTCATAGATGTAAGTACGACCACATTGAACATAAAGCGCTTCACATTCCCAGTAATTGTCCTTTGATTTCTCCATTGGGACCAAATGCTTGTCTTTTCCGTCTTCAGTGAGTATCAGTGTCACATTTAGTGCATTGGGAGCATTGAGGCGGAATATAGTACTTCCATTTGCAGTAGGATGAGCGCCTAAAGTCTTATACAATTCCGATTTGACCCCATGCCCATAGTAGGGAGGCTTAGGCAATTCCATCTGTACTTCTGAAGGATAAGATTTAAAAAGAGACTGCAACTGCAAATGACTATAAAGCGACTTTTTCCCATAAAGATTGTTAAAAACCTCAATCTGACTTTCTTTAATTATTCTAGCTGCAATTTCTTTATTTTTAAGAATTGAGATGTCTGCATTTTTCTCATAATCTGCAGAGAATTTTTTATATTGTAATTCTTGTTCGTTAGCAAAAAATAAAGCTTCTAAGAATTCTGCTTTATTAAGACAAATTAATTCGGGCTTCAATTCAGAAAAGATATTTTTAAAGTCGGAACTTGCAGTTAATATTATTTTGTCGCTTTTGGAAGCTTTAGGTGCACCGCGAGATATCCAAATGTAAAATCCTATCTCATCTTTTCTCTTTTGAGACAGCTCATTATAACTTGAGAAACATTCTGCAGAAGATGCTCCACTTGCAATTTTAAGACTTAGTTCTTTTATCAACTTAAGGTCGTTACTTAGGGTTTCAACCTCATGCTTTGAAAAAGAAGAAGCAAATTGGGTTACTTCATTAGAAATGGCATCACAGTTAGGAATGTCTAGATTGGAATTGTTGCTTAAAGAATTTTGCACCCCAGAATTCCTAAAGATTGAATTTAGTTTATTAGTGATTTCTACTTCTTCATTTTTCAATATTTCAACAGTCTTATCTGAAAGTCCGAATTTCTCAGGGTTTTGAATTTGCGTTTGTAAGAGAGTGCGAGTACCAATCAACATGCTTATGTTGATAGTTAAGTTTTGTTTGTCTTTCTCTTCGCTAATTATTGTTTGAAGTCTTGTAAGAGAAATAGATGAATTTGCTTGAGTGCTCATTATTAAGCCTAATTATTTAATTTTTAATGTGATTTTATTTTACAATAATTTGGACATAATATCAAAATGTTTTTGATGTTTATTATCTTATGATGTTATGTGTCTATTTATAATTATAATTTATAGCACAAAGTTAAATAAATAAATTTAATTATAATAAAAAAATATACTAAAAATTATCTAATTTTTGAATCAAAACGTCTGTTATTGAAGATAGTTTCTTAGATTTCAGATTGTAGGTAGGTATTAAGAGAATTGACCAAAGCAGTAACCTGCGGCTGCCTTAAGATACTTAAATGGTTGCCTGAAATTTCCTGTATTTCAATTCTGCCGTCAACCAGTTCTTTCCAGCTCGAGCCTAAGGAAACCTCTTTATGCCGGAAAAATCGTTGACTTGCCTCAAAGAATAAAATACTGCCGCCATACGGCTTAACCTGATATTTAGTTAAAGCTTGAAGATGAGTTTTGACCCGTTCAAAGAGGATCTCTTGGTCCTCAGGTGCAAGCATTTCCAATCCTAGGCTTTTAATAAATTGCTTAACGGTAATTTTTTTATCCAATGCCGGTTTCCCTTCTAATAGATTTACTGACCAGGGAGCTTTTATCAAAGCAGTCTTAAATTTTGTTTTACTTATTTCTGTTAAGCGATTTTAAAAAAAAAGTAGTTTGAAGTAGCATTGTAGATGTTTTTTAATTTCATGTTACGCGTCGAACTAAAAATAGCGAATAGTAAAATTATATCGTTTGTTTTATGAATTTTAGATTTTTGTTAATGTGCAATTTGTTGAATTAAATTTCTGAGTAAATTATAAAGATTGGCTATTGATGAATCATAAGAGGTATGAGATGACTTTGCCGAAAGAATATTTTAAACTAGATCCTGATGCAATTTGGGAAGATGTTAAAGAGACCAATCCTGAAATAAATAAAGTGTCATTTGAAGGAATGGACCTCTTAATTTACCCACACGTCTATCCTTCTCCTAAATTTCGAACGACCAAATTTGTTCTAGATAACATAAAAAACCTCATAAAAAATAAGTCTATTTGTGACATGGGTTGTGGTCCAGGAATCGTAGGTCTTTTTGCCTTACATAATGGAGCAAAACATGTAATTCAAGCAGACATTAATCCTAATGCGGTCAAAAACGCAAAAGCCAATAATCAACTTCATGGGTTTGGAGAAGATAAAATTATTACAGTTCAGAGTGATTGTTTTGACAATGTGCCTGAAGCAGTATTTGATTTAATTATTTTTAACATGCCATATCACGATGATGATATTGAAATTGATGATCCACTAAAATATGCTTTTTATGACCCATGCTTTAAATCGATTACTAAGTTTTTACAGCAAGCAAAAAAATATTCCAAGCAAGATACAGAAGTTTTAATTGCATTTTCAAATAAGGGCAATGTTGTTCTCCTGGAAGAAGTTTTTGGTGAAAATGGCTATAACTTTGAGTTGTGGAAAATTACGAATACTGACAAAGAGTACGACAATAGAATTTACAGATTGAAAGCGAAGTAAACAGATATTTCGTTTGTTTTATGAGGTCATTAGGATTTTCCATTTCTCTAGAATTGAGAGCTGGATTGATCTTTCTAAATCTATAAAGCCATTCTCTTGAACCGAAGCTGAAAATTGGTTAGCTTGCAAAATCGCTGCTAGCAGTAACGCTCTTGTTAACTGAAATTCAGATCGATCGATAACAGAGTAAGAACCTTCAAAAGGGTACGGAAATCCACTGTTCATCAAATAGATGTCGTTAAAGCAGCTATTTGCGTGACAGCTGGTAGAAGTGCCCGACCTCTTTCACAATTCGTAATCATCAAATTCTCTATGAGATGAAGATGCGCTCATCAAAACTGAAGGCTTTTTGAGAAATTTGTGTAGTTCTTTTGGAATTGATACAGTTCCCGTACAACCAATTATTAGATCGTGATTTGATAATTGTTTTGCTAGTAAATCATATGGCAGGTCAGTTTTTTTGTTGTCTATGTCAATAGTAGTCGTATTGAATCTATTTGCAAGGGTTTTTGATAAATACTTGCCAATAGTCCCTCCTCCAACAATTAGAATGTTATTTATTTGCACTGGGATTGATTTGATGTGAAAGTCAAATCTTCAAGAATTAAATCAATTAAAAAAAGGAGTTTCAAATTCAGTTTTGGCATCAGAGCGAGCAACATTGACAATAGGAAATTCTATATTGCAGTGCCTTATAGAATTATAACCTGAAGACGTTTGTTCCACTGCCACGATCTTCTCATTCTGTGGGAAAATTTCATTCACTAATCTGATTAAATGACCGCCATCATCAAGGATAATAATTCTTTTGAATTTACCAAGGTTTTGCTCAGTCAAAATCTCATTTATAAAATTCTTTAAAATGAAGGTGTAAGTCTGATCATAAGCCGTTGAAGCATCGTAATTTTGCGATAATGGTGAAACTCTAAAATTTTCTGACTGTAAGAATTGATAGGCTGAAGGATTAGTCGAATAACATTTCCCTAACAAATATACATTTGTTGGTTTGAGACCTCGTTTGACTAATGAAGCAAGAAGAGAGTAGGTGGACCAAACAATATGCTGTACACCAATTAAGAGAGTATCTTCGAGGTTTTCATTGGGAAATAGCTCTAAAGTAAATTCTAACAGAGGCAGATGAGCTGCATCTTTAGGAGAAGATATTACAAAAAAGTTAGACATCTAGAATGCTATTAGCTTATTTTCTGGTTAGTATAGACTTATCCAGAGTAATTATAAACGATAAACCAATAAGAATTATAAATGGAATAAAGCTTAGTTTCCCTTCACCTGCCAGTATTGGGCCACAAAATTCTGCAAAAGATAAAACTGACTCCATAATCCCAAATAGAAAGCCGACTTCATGGTTTTTGGCGCCTTGAGAGAAAAGAGAATAGCTCAATGGTAAGGTAAGAGACCCGGCAAAGGCAAAAGGCAAAAAGTAGCTAAAATTATAAATTGTAGATTCTTTGAAAAATTGTGCAGAAATCCATCCAAATATAAAAAGTAAAAGCATTCCCATGTAAATATAACACAGGCTAGACATGCTTAGTTTAAATTTGATGAGTCTATGTAGTCCTGTCCCTCCTGCAATGCCTATCCCCAGAAGAAAGAAAGAAGCCTGTAAACTGATTCCTGAGTAGTGAGAATCTAAATAGTAGTCCATCAAATGATAAGCCAGTCCTAAGAAGAAGAAAGCTATAAGAACGCGTACGGTGATAGGATTTAAGTGGCGATATAACATTTGTTTGATCGATACGGTTTTATCATGCGCCATGTCGCTGGAATCTTTAAAAATGAATAATGAAGAAATGGCACCTATTATCCAAGTGGATATAGCGATGTTTAGTATGTTATTGTTGTATAAATTGTAACTAGAACAAATGATCACCCATGGCAATGCTTGTACAACATATGAATTTGCAATTAGCTTTATTCTGGAAGCACGGCTATTGATGTCGCAATATGCACAGCAATCCGGAGTTACATTGCAGAATATTCCATCAATTAGGACTGCTGCTAAAGGTTGGGCCTATGTATAGGAGAAGAATTGGTATGGAGGAAAGAACTGTTGTTCCTGCAAGTACCGCTTTTCTTGAGTGTTTATCCGAAATATATCCTGGTAAGAGAAGAAAATACAACCTGAAGTAAGAGCCAATAGGTTGCGTAGGATTCGGATGCTTCTCCCATCTGACTGAAAACTAAGAGAAAATAAAGCTTTAGAACTTCTTTAAATGCCAGACAAAATAAAGGAATTGAAGTAGAAATCATTCCTGTTCGATTAATATACATTTTCAGCCGATTTATTGGTGCCTTCTACATATTCTTTGTTTAACATTGTAATTTAAAATGACAACCATTTACAACAATCTGTTTTTTGACTTTTCTAATGTCTAAAGGATAATTCTTGGCAGAGATTGTTTGCGTTGCGCTCTTGAGTTCTTTTATCTCCTTAGCATAAAAGTATAGTCGTTGCTCCATATCTGATTTGACAAATTAATCGAAAAGAGATTTTTTAAAGGAACCAGATTAAAGAGCCCTTTATATGACAGTCTCTGAATTGCTTTTGTCGATTTTTCAGGTCTTTGAGCTGATTGTCGATTCAAATTTTGTGGGTAATATACAAAAAGTGATATTATCCCCAAAATTTGAATCGACAATCGGCCAAAATAATCCCGAAAATCGACGAAGTCTTGATTCAGAGATTGTCTCTTACGCTACGATATATCTTAAAGTGTACAATAGTTACCTATGGCAAAAAAATACGACGAGAGCACGGTCCTTTCCTTAGATGCGTTGTCCCACATCCGGCTTCGGCCTGGTATGTACATCGGTCGTCTTGGGGATGGCTCGCATCCTGATGACGGAATCTATGTGATGATCAAAGAGGTGATCGACAACGCTGTCGATGAGTTCATCATGCATCATGGCAAAAAGATCTCAATTGAGCTCGATCCAAAGACCTCTAAAGTCTCTGTCCGCGATTGGGGACGGGGTATACCTCTTGGCAAAGTGGTCGAATGCGTCAGCCAGATCAACACGGGCGCTAAGTACAATGATGATGTGTTCCAGTTTTCTGTCGGCTTAAATGGTGTGGGCACTAAGGCTGTCAATGCTCTGTCTGCAAGTTTTACGGTGAAGAGTATCCGGGATGGGGAGTTTGTCGAGGCTAAATTTGCGAAAGGGGTCCTTAAAGATAAGAAAAAAGGAAAGACAAAAGAAGCCGACGGTACTCTGATCGAATTTATCCCAGATCCACTGATCTTTAAGAAGTTCTCTTTCAAAGGAAACGATTGTCAAACGGCTCTGGCACTATGCACGTATCTCAATACGGGACTGACTCTTTTATTTAATGGCCAAACGATCCGTTCTGAGAATGGTCTTCTTGACCTCTTAAATGATGAGGTCAAAGAGGACCGTCTGTATGAACCACTGCATTGGCGCGGGAAGCATGTGGAGTTTGCATTCCTTCACGCTTCAAGTTATGGCGAGACGTATTTCTCTTTTGTGAACGGCCAATATACGCAAGATGGGGGGACGCATCTCTCTGCTTTCCGTGAAGGGATCCTGAAGGGTGTTAACGAGTATGCGAAAAAGAACTTCCAAGGTATCGATGTGCGCGAAGGGATTGTGGGCGCTATCCTGATTAAGGTGAAAGATCCTGTCTTTGAGTCACAGACTAAGAATAAGCTGTCAAACAATGAGATACGTGGTCCGATTGTCCAGGAAGTGAAAGAAGCCGTCCAAAACTTGCTTTATAAGTTCCCAGAAACGGGGAAGAAGATTGTAGAGAGCATCCTCTTTAATGAAAAATTGAGGAAGGAGCTCGCTTCTGTTAAGAAAGAGGCGAAGGAAAAGCAGAAAAAGATCTCTTTCAAAATTCCGAAGTTGCGCGATTCGAAATACCATTACGGTGATAATTCGAAAGAGGGTGAGCGGACAATGATCTTCCTTACGGAAGGGGAGTCTGCTTCGGCGTCGATCGTGATGACGAGGGATCCGCT
This sequence comes from Rhabdochlamydiaceae bacterium, assembly GCA_044226975.1. Lineage (GTDB taxonomy): Bacteria > Chlamydiota > Chlamydiia > Chlamydiales > Rhabdochlamydiaceae > JBGAFT01. The sequence goes on along the minus strand of JBGAFY010000027.1, from coordinate 2,479 downwards.
TACGCAGGCGGTATTTTCGCTGCGTGGCAAGCCTTTGAATGTTCATGGAATGAAGCTGGACCAGATCTACAAAAATGAAGAGATGTACAATCTCATGTCGGCGTTGAACATCGAAGATGATCTTGCCGACTTACGCTACAATAAGGTGGTGTTAGCTACCGATGCGGATGTCGATGGGATGCATATCCGCAACCTGCTCGTCACTTTTTTCTTAACTTACTTTGAAGGGCTCGTCGTCAATGGGCACCTCTATATCCTTGAAACACCTCTTTTCAAGGTGAGGAATAAGGAAAAGACGATTTATTGTTACTCCGAAGAGGAAAAAGACAAAGCTGCTGCAGAACTTAAAAAAGGGATTGAGATCACACGGTTCAAAGGGTTAGGGGAGATCTCTCCTGATGAGTTTAAACAATTTATAGCGAAGGATATTCGACTCTTGCCTGTGATGGTCCAAAACCTATCCGACATCAAGCCTACTTTAGAGTTTTATATGGGGAAAAATACCCCTGATCGAAAAGCTTTTATTATGCATAACCTTGTGAATGAAAATGGATGACTTAAAGCAACAGATGAAGGATCACTTCATCCAATATGCATCCTATGTAATCTTGGACCGCGCGATCCCGAATGTCGTGGATGGGTTAAAACCGGTCCAAAGGCGCATTCTGGAAACTCTATGGCGCCAGCATGATGAGAAACTGCATAAAGTCGCAAATATCGTCGGTCAGACGATGCAATTCCATCCGCATGGCGATGCTCCGATTTACGAGGCCCTTGTCAATTTGGCAAACAAAGGTTTTCTCTTAGACAGACAGGGGAACTTTGGGAACATTTATACAGGGGATCCTTCTGCTGCAGCGCGCTATATTGAAACGCGCCTTTCTCCACTTGCACGAGAGACGATGTTTAATCCGGACATCACTGAAAAGATCGCCTCTTATGATGGAAGGAACCAAGAGCCAGTCACTCTGCCAGCAAAGATCCCTCTTCTGCTTATGCAGGGAGCTGATGGTATTGCTGTTGGGATGTCAACGCGGGTGTTGCCGCATAATTTTACCGAGCTTCTGGAAGCGGAGATTGCGTACCTTGAAGGAAAAGAGGTCAAGGTATTTCCAGACTTCCCCACTGGCGGAATCATGGACAAAAGCCTTTACGAAAAGGGACGAGGGAAGGTCAAACTACGAGCGAAGATCGAGATCAAAGATCCCAAAACACTCGTCATCCGAGAGATCTGCTACGGAACGACGACGGAAAGTCTTATTCGCTCCATCGATGAGGCTGCGAAAAAAGGGAAGATCAAGATCGAGGGGATCAACGACTATACTGCACGAGAAGTAGAAATCGAGATCAAGCTTCCTCGTGGACAATACGCTGAAGAGCTCTTGGACGCACTGTATGGCTTTACGGAGTGCGAGGTCACATTAAACTCTCAGATCGTGGTCATCAAAGAAGGTCTTCCTTGGGAAACGGATACCACTGAGATCCTCGCTTACAATGCCGAAAAGTTGGTGGAGTTCCTAAGACGCGAGCTGGAGATCGAAAGGGATCGGATCCTTGAAAAGATCTTCTATAAGACCCTGGAGAGAATTTTCATAGAGAACCGCATTTATAAGAAGATCGAGACTGTCAAGACTTTGGAAGGAATCCACCAGGCCCTGGAAGAAGCATTCAAGCCGTATCACAAAAAACTCTTGCGTATCCCTACACATGAAGATAGGGAAAAACTTCTTCAGATCCCCATCCGGCGCATCTCTCAGTTTGATATTGATAAGAACCAAGAAGAGATCGTGCTCCTTGAAGAAAGCCTGCGCTTGGTGGAGAAAGAACTGAAGAATGTCAAAAAGTACGCCATCCAATATCTCAGAAAGTTGATCTTGAAATATGGCAAGGAACATCCACGTAGAACGCGCATCAAAGCCATTGAAGAGATCGACCGCCGCGCGATTGAAACTAAAAAGATCAAGGTGGGCTTTGATCAGCAAGGTGGGTTTGTTGGGACAAAGGTCTCAGGTGGAATCCAACTCGAATGCACCAACTTTGACAAGCTGCTTCTTTTCTACAAAGATGGTACCTATATGGTCACCAACATCCCAGAGAAACAGTATGTCGAGAAGGTCGCATTTGTAGCGATTGCTGATAAGAAAACGGTCATGAGTATTGTCTACAAGAACAAAGAGACTGGTCAAGTGTGGGCTAAGCGCTTTGTTGTCGATAAGTTCATTCTCGATAAAACATATAATTATCTAGATGACAAGAGTGAGCTTGAGCTCATCACAGCAACTCCTGAGCCAATATTGAGGTGCATTTTGTAACGAGCCCACGTCAAAAAGGTAAAAGCTGAGCTATCACCTTAAAGATGTTCCTATCAAAGGAGCTCATACTCGGGGCATTCGCATTGCTGCGCATAAAGTAAAAAAAGTGATCTCAACGGACCGTCAGATCACTTTCTTATAGGTAATATAGGTTAAAACCCGTATTT